>JBOFVP010000286.1:0-6033 GCA_051653165.1 Clostridium sp. | reverse complement strand
TCCTTTCCCATAAGGTAATTAAATAAATACTCCTTATATTCCTGTGTCCCCTTATCTAATTTCAAGTCTAAATTCTTCAACTTTTTTATAAATATACTTTCAATTTCTTGAAACGTAATGTTGTCAAACTTATTCGTTTGTTGTATTCTTACTTCCTTTTTATCTATTATTTCTGCTGAAACTGGTGTAGTTAAATTTAATATAATTACACTAGTTAATAAAATAGTTAATATTTTTTTCATAATGACCCTCCTTTGGTTTATTTTACCATAATTGCAAATGAAGTAAATAATTTCTATTTATTTTTAATTTAAATTTTACAAATATACACTATTTGTAATTATCTTTTTAAAAATAGTTCTTAAACTACCAGGTAAACTATCTATTATCACCCTTTTAATATACTTTTAATCTTAGTCTTTTATTTATGTTTCTCCTTAACTATTGGATTAATATTTTATTATTCTTAATATCAATTTCACTAAATTTACTTTTCACGAAAAAAAGAAAATAACGCTATAAAGCCATTTGTAGAGGTTAAAATTTAAAAAATTGAACGCTTTTAGTTTATATATACTAAATTTAAATAAAGAAAAGTGACCAATTCGTGTTATCCAACGCGAAATGGTCACTTCTAACAGTTGCTTCGCTAACACCTATATCTCTCGCAACATGAGTTACTCTTTTACCTTGTTCTGTTACTAACTTAATTATCTCTTCTTTATATTCTTTAGTTTCCCATTTAATAAACAAATCCTTCTTAATTCTTATTATACGTGATTTCTATGTGTCTATCATACTCGGTATACTCCAGGTATCACACCTTTTATTTATGGATATAAGAAACTTAAAACTATTGAATAAATACCAAAAAAAGGTTGAAATGTTTTTTTTTCAGTATAATATAATTGTAAGCTTACAATCATATTATACTGAAACAAATGCTAAAAAAAGTGGATATGGATGGGTTCAAACTCCAACAGTATCTATATCACCATATAAAAAGGTTAAATCAAAGCATTATAGTAATTTAAATTATAGAGAAAAACAATTGAGATAATAAATATTAAAAGGATGAATAGTGTATATTCATCCTTTTTAGAAAATAAGGGAGGAATTATGGTAATTAAAAGATTATTAAAAAAATATTCAATTATGGCACTAGGCTTCATATTTCTAAGTATTTTTTCATCAATGGTTTTCTCACCAATAATAGATAACAGTATAGCAGCCAAAGAATATAGCAGATTATTCTCAAATGAAGAAAAGTTCCTAAGCTTTTCAACCCTAGACAAGCAATATGAAAAAGACTTCTTCAAAGAATTAAGAAATCATGAGGGATTTATTACCCAGTTCTTTATAAACAGGGAGGATATTAATCTTTCAGGAGTATACTTTAATTGCGAAACAAGAGGGGATATTCCCTTAAAAAAAGGACGATTCTTTAAAAAAGAAGACTTTTTAAATGCCAATAATTTAGTGGTAGTTAGTGAAGACCTTGAATATAAAATATATGATGAAAACAAGATAAAATATAAGGGGATTGAACTTCAGGTTATTGGAATAATAGATAACAATAAAACAAAGGGAGCCTATAAAAATACCCTAATTATGGACTCAAATAATATCCTTACATACGAGGACATTAATTTAGAAAGTTATATAAAGATAGAAAATATAAGAGGAAATATAGAAGGCAAAGTTAAATCAATAGAAGGAGTACTAAGAGAAAAAAATCAACAAGTATTCCTATACCTAAGTGAAAATGAATGGAACGAGAATCCACTAATGAAAGCCTTAGATGAAAATAAATTCTTTATTATCATGTTTATAGCATTATTTTTTATAATTTTTTCAACCATAATAAACATATTAAGCTATTACCTAGAGGAAGAGAAAAAGAATATAGGAATAAAGAGAGCACTAGGAGCAAGTAAATTTAAGATAATATTAAATATCTTCCTAGAAGTGGAGGGAGTAATAATAACCTCATCTATTTTGGGCATAGCAATATTTTCACTTATAAATTCTACAGGATATTTTGAATGGTTAGTAGTTAACAATACAAATCAATATGGTAAAATAATAACCTTTATTCTAGTAATGCTAGTATGTATTATAGCTGGAATATTACTACTTGCAGTAATTATAAAAAAAGTATTCAGTTTAGATATAAACTCACTTATAAGGAGAAATTAGTATGAATTTAAGATTTGCAATAAACTCATTAAGTAAAAAAATAGTATTCACCTTTTTTACAGTAATTCAACTAGTTGCAATTATGGTATTACTAATGAACACCTTCGTTTCAAGTAGTGAGTTATCAATTGAAGCAGACAGGCTTTTGTCAGAGTATAAGGATGAAGAATATTATAAATTCAAATACAATACTAATGTTTTGGGGCTAGAAGAAGAAAATAAGGATACTCAAAGAGTAAGTGATATTTTAGAGAAAAATAAGGATAATATTAAGCTAATGTATATTACTCAAGGAAGTATATTTATGGATGAAAAAGCCTTTGTAGATGATAGGGTTCTTCCATTAGAAGAAATAAAAATACAAGATAAAAGATATTTGCCTCATTTAACCTATGAGGTAAATGAAAATATATTCAACAATGAAAGTATAAAATTTTATAAGGGAAATGGAGAGAAATTTAAATCAATAGAAACTATAAAGGATGAAAATCCAATAATATTAGGGTATAACTACTCATCTAAGTTTAATATTTCAGATGATTTCTCTTATATAGAGTTTCTTGAAGATGGAAGTAAAGTAGTAAAAAACTATAAGGTAGTGGGTATTTTAAAACAAGGAACTGAAATGAGTGTTTCTCCAGAGCCTAAAAATAAGGTTAATACAGATGACTTAATATTTGTGGCAAGCAGTCATATAACCAAAGGTGAAGATAGGTATAAAGAAAATTATATAAATAACCTTCTAGGGGGAGGATATTTTTATGCTATTGATAACTTTAATGTAAAAAATCTATCTAGTGAACTGGATATGGTTATAGATGATGGGGAAATAATCTCGTTAAAAGATCAAATTAAAAGGTATAATGAGGAACTTAATTCTTATCTTAAGCCTATAAATATTTTTTTGTGGGCAATATTGGTTTTTGTAATTATATCAATGATAACCACCTTCTTAAATATGATTTTAAAGGAAATGAAGGAGATGGGAATAAATTTGCTTTTAGGTGCTACCTTTAAAGATATTAAACTTCGTGTAGTATTGGAGTTAATCTTATTATTAGCAGTTTCATCAGTTATTGGAATAATAATATACTGCACATTTTTAGGGATTCCAGAAAATATAATGGTGTTTATAATGGGTATATTAAAGTCCCTATTATCCTTTGGATTAGTATTTTGTATTGTATTAATATTACCAATGTTAAAGCTTAGAAGCTTAGAAATTAGTGAGTTAATACGAGGGGAGGAGTAATTTATGTTGTTAGAATTAATTAATATATCTAGAGTTTACGGGAAGGACGAAAGTAGGGTTTTGGCTTTAAAGGGAGTTAATATAAAGGTTAATAGTGGAGAACTTATAGCAATTATCGGTCCATCAGGGTCAGGAAAGTCAACCCTTTTAAATATATTAGGTGGAATTGATACTCAAAGTTCAGGGCAATACTTAATTTCAGGAAAGGATATTATAACATTAAAGGACAAGGAAGTTGCTGAAATTAGAAATTCAACCATTGGCTTTGTACTACAATACTTTGGATTAATGAAGGATTATACAGTTTTTGAAAATGTACAACTTCCTTTAGAATATGCAAGGGTCAATAAAAAGGAGAGAAAGGCACGTGTTATGGAGGTGCTAAAGAAGTTTTCAGTGGAGGACAAGGTTTCTAAGCTTCCAAGTGAAATATCAGGGGGACAATGCCAAAGAGTAGCTATTGCTAGGGCAATTGTTAATAATCCTAAGGTTATTTTAGCTGATGAGCCAACTGGTGCATTGGATAAGAAGATGTCCCACAGTGTTATAGATGAGTTGATTAAGTTAAACAAGGAAGGTAAAACAGTTATAATTGTAACTCACGATGAGAGTGTTGCTAAAAGGTGTAATAGGGTAATTAAAATAGAGGATGGAGAAATAATTTCAGATGAGTTAAGGGGGAATTCTAATGAATAGTAGAAATAAAAAGAGGCTTATAACTTTATTAGTGGCTCTTATTCTTGTTTTAGGTGTAGGTAGTTTTGGATATATTAAGTGGAAGGATTACTCTGGAGAAAAGATTTATTCTGAGGGGATTATAATTGGAGAGGGAAAATCTACAAAGGGATTTTCTCTTGAGAAGGATAGAAAATATTTAGATTTAAGGGTTAATGTTGATGATGTGGCTAAATTAAGTAAAGGGGTTAAGGTTTGTGTCTATAATCCTTTAAAGGAAAAAGTATTTGAGTATGAGCTTAAGGGGAATGATGTTTTAACTAAGATTACTTTGGAAGGAATGAGTGGAGAGTGGACTTTGGAGCTTATTAATGAGGAAGGCAAAAGTTGTGGAATCTCTTATGAGTATAGGCATTATAACGTTAAGTGATTATGAATAATATGGTAAAAGGTATCAAGAACCACGACATATGTCGTGGTTTTTAATACCATATAGTGGGATTTTGTTTGATGAATAATATGGATTAATTTTACATAAAGTGTTATTATAATTGTTATATGGTATGGGATGATGTAAAAAGGAGGGCTAAGAGATGAATATAAAAAAGACAATAATTGTTTTAATGATTCCTATTATATTAGCAGTATGTTATAAGGTATTAATAGTTAATAAGACATCTTTAAAGATAAATGAAGAAGATGTTAATTCTATATCAATAAGGTATGAAAGTAATTTAGAAATTAAAAGTGCTACAATTACAGAGGAAAAAAATGTTAGAGAATTTGTAGATTTTCTAAATACATTAGAGTTTAAAAAAGCTAGTAGTGTTACAAAGGATATGGTTAATTTAATTACTATTATAGATAAAAACAATAATAAGTTTAATATTTCTTATGGTATTAGTGGCAGTTTTAACTTTAATGATAAGAATTATTCTCTTTCAAACTCCTCTACAATTGAAATAAGAGAAAAGTTTGAAAAGTTAATTAGTGATTGGAATATTTTACAGCTATAAAGAGAATATATTAAAATGCTTTGACATACTAGATTTAAAAGATAAGTGGGTCGGAGAAGGTGATCAATACAAAGGCTAATGAGGAGTAATAGCAAGGACTATTTTGAATAACTGGTGACAATGGACACAAAAAACGGGCAATGAATGTTGCCCATTTTTACCTAGTCAAAAATTAAAGTTGCTAATAATAGTATTATTTTAACTCTTCTATCTTACAACTATGCTCTTTTTTATCAAAGTCATTAGCTAAAACTCTCCTTAACTCTTGATTAGGTATCTTTAAGTAACCATCATGGTAAGCTAAAAATCCTAGAATTATCATTGCTGAATATATTTCTTCCTTGGTTCTAGGAGCCTTTTGTCTTGCTCTAAACTCTTCATCTATATGAATATCAATCTTTTCTCCAGCAAGCATTTCTATAACATCTTCACGAATTTCTAAAATATTATACTTAAGAAATTTAGCTACCTCAGCCATAGCACCTGTATTAGTCCAATAACTTTTACATTTCCCATTTAAAAGAGATTTTACAACTGACCTAGGGTTATATATTTCCATACCTTCTTCATTTATATATCCATTGTACCAGCTCTTTATATCATCTAATGAAATTTTTGTTTGCTTACTTTGAAGAGTTTTTACTTCACTTTCAGTAAATCCAAAATATTCACCATAAATCATATCATTTAGCATAGTAAACTCATCAAACATATTAAGAGCAGAACCACTTGAATACTTCTTAATTGGGAGTACCCCTGTCATATAGGCTAATGAAACATAGGGTTGATCCTTTAGTAACTGTCTTAAAAACTCTAAATAGTCATTTTGGTTCTCTTCAAATAAGTTATTAGTAAAAATATAATCCCACTCATCTAATATAAATATAAATT
>JBOFVP010000285.1:0-28531 GCA_051653165.1 Clostridium sp. | reverse complement strand
CCCTTATGCTGGTAGTAAAGGAAATTCTATTAGGTATTTGTCTGTTGCTCCTAGAACTAATGATATGAAGGTTGTTGGGGTTGATAATTTGTTCTGTGCTGGTGAGAAGGCGGGGCTTTTTGTTGGACATACTGAGGCTATTTGTACTGGTTCATTAGCTGGGCATAATGCTGTTAGGCTTGCTATGGGGATGCCTCTTTTGATTCTTCCTTCTAGTGTGGCTATTGGGGATATTATTGATTTTGCTAATGATATGGGTAAGACTCGTGAGGGTAGACGTGAAAGGTATACTTTTGCTGGTTCAATTTATTTGAAAAGGATGAAGGATTCTAATCTTTATTGTGAGGATGCTTTAGAGATTAAGAAGAAGATTGGAAAGCTTAATTTGGATGGGGTTTTTGCTCAGAAGCTTTGCTAGGGGAGTGAATAGGTAAGGGGTAATAGAGAAGGGTTGGGAAATAAACTCAAACTTTTAACTAGTACCCCTTACCTTTTAAATTAGACATTTACATAAAATTTATACAATATGTATAAATTAAAGTAAAAATATTGACATTTAAACTTAGTTTAATATAATTAATGTATAGAAATATATATAAATGTATATAATAAGTGTATATAAATATATGTTTTTCTATATAAAAGAAAGGTGGTACTAATGGCGAAGCAGACGGATATTTATTGCAATAAAGACCATTCAAGAGAAGAGATAGATGGAGTGGTTAGTCATTTTAAGTCTGAGATTTCTAAGGAACTACAAAATCCTGAGCATATAAGAGTACAGCTAAGCACTACAAACAATCCACGAAACAGGCTATTTAAGGTTATTAATCCACAGTTTAACCATAAAGAAGAAGTGTTAGAGTTTTTAAGGAGGTTGGAGTTAACTGATTTTTGTCATAGTGAAGAGGATAGCAAGTTCAAAGGGATTGAAAAGGAAAGATTTTATTGCTTTAATATAGAGAGTGACCTAGAGATTAACTTAAAACTTTATGAAAGTATCCTTAAAAAGCATGAGGTTGAGACTGTAAAAGAGGTGCTTTTAAAGTTTAAGAGTAAGGTTATGAAAAATGGTGAGATTATCTACATAGCATCTTTACACTATCCAACTAGTGGGAAGACTAGATGGATTAGGTTGTGGAGTGAAAAGTGAAAAATAGGTGCAGAGAGGATAAACTTATATCCTAAGGCACACAAATAGTCTATAGGTTAATACCTAAAAATGAGGTGAGGTAGATGAGTAAAGAAAAAAGAGCATATTGTGAAAATTGTAATGATTTAGTTAGTTATTGTATTAAGGAAAACCAAATAATGTATGATGATATTCAAGATGTAGAGTTTTTAGGAAAAAGGGCTTATTGCCTAGATTGTAATGAAGAGATTGAGGCTGATGATATAGAAAGCTACAACTTTAACATTGCACTTGATATGTTTAGAAAAAAGGAAGGTCTTATATCCATTGGGGAAATAAATACTCTACTAGATAAATACCAAATAGGTAGCACTGTACTATCAGATATTTTAGGGTGGGGAAATATCACAATATCAAGGTATCAAAAAGGGCAAACACCAAGCTATAAGTACTCTAAGGTGTTATTAGATTTACTTGATGATCCACAAAAGATGTACAGATTGGTATTAGAAAATAAAAATAAAATCACTGACTTGGCTTTTAAAAAGTCCATAAATGCTATAAATCGCTTTATTAAGCCAGACCTAGAAAATGGAGTAGATGTTTTAGATGAGAATCTAGGATCATGTACTAAGTTAGATGCTGTTATCTATTATTTATGTGATGGACTGGAGATAACAAATAAGGCTCTTCAAAAATTACTTTATTATGCACAAGGCTTTAGTTTGGCGCTCTTAAATGAAGAGATGTTTTCAAATGATGCTGAAGCTTGGGTACATGGTCCTGTGTATAGAGAGGTGTACAGTAGATTTTGTTGCCATCAGTACAACCCAATAGCTATTGAAAATATAAAGTTAGGGGTGGTAGAAAATACTTTAAGTGTTAGGGAAAGGATTTTACTAGACAACTTAAGAACATATTTTGCTTGCTATACTGGTAATAAGCTAGAGGATATGACTCACAATGAACTTCCTTGGCTAAATGCAAGAGGTGGACTTAAGCCACATGAAAACTCAGATAGAATAATAAGTAAAGAGGATATAAAAACATATTTTGTTAATGTGAAAAACAAGCTTAATATACTTAATTGTGCTGATATAAAAGTGTATCCAATCTATATTCAAAACTAAATTTAAAGATTTTCATTAATACCTTCTAAAATGTAAATATTTTGGGAGGTTTTCTTTATGAAAATATATACTTAGAATATAACTAAAGAAAAAGATTTATCTGATTGCTACCATTGCTAACACGTGGGAGCTAAGCACCTAGATAAGTTCTTCTATATGGTGTAATGTTAAATTTTACAAACTGAATCACAATTATATCGTCTAGCAAAGTCACTTTTATTTAGCAAGTTTATCTCCTCCATTGAATATTTACTTAACTTACTTCTTATATCTTCCCTCATAACTGTACCCCTACATTGGATGTTTAGCACAGACTAAAAGTGTATGCACTGTGGAAAGGAAACTATTGATTGGTGTATATATCATGGAGATAAAGGATTGTGTGAGTGTAGAGATTGTTATTTAGGGAAGGATTATTAAGGAACGTCAGTATTAACTGATATTGTTCACTATTAACATCAGATGACTATGAAAAAGTAGTAGGATTTTATCCTCAAAAAGAGTTAAATTACTTAATAATTCCTAAGATAAATAAAGTAGATACTGTAAAATATGAGTTTGTGATAAAGTATAGAGAAATAGGAGAAAATGCAATAGTTCAAGTTGGGAAATTTATTTGCTATTCAGATAGTGATTTTTTATATTTGTGAAAGGTGTAACAGTTATAGAAATATAACTGTTGTTTTTTTATTAAAAGAGGAATCTTATGGTTATATGTAGAATAAAAGAAAGGAGAAAATAGATAAGAAGAATATAGAGGTATAAATAGGGAGGGATAGTATGTATACGCATCAAGAGGAGAGGGATGTAGAAGCAATATGTTATGAGTCAAATCATATACAAAAAGTAGTTGAGGAAATAAAAATTAAATTTGAGGAGTATTTTGATAACTTCATAAAACTTGAAGGTGGAAAAGCTATTTCAGAAGAATCTATAAAAAAAATAGCGAAAAAAATTGGTTTAGAAAATATTAAGGGTAAAAGGGTGTATGATACAAAAAAAATATTGAAAAATATTGTCATAGAATCTATAGAATCATTTGAAAAGGATAGAGAAAAATATAAAGCTATATTTGATGAAGAGGCACTAGAAGAATATGAGGATGATCCACAATATTTTAAATCTACAGTTTTAAAGAATGAATGTCCAGTAATACATTCAACAATTCATAATAAAAGAGCTAAAGAATTAGATAAATATAGATATGACTTCAGTGTATCTAATCCAAGTGAACTATTAGAAGTAGTAAGCAGGCTAAGTAGTTTTGCAAATGAATATTATAATGAATATTATAATGAAGAAGATTATGGTAAAGTTAATACATATGAAGAATTAAATATTAGTGACTTAGATACAGATGATTATACAGTATATGGAGTTATAGGTGGTGGAATAAAAAGTCATATGCTATACAAGGTATATCCATCAAGTTTTCCTAATAGAAGTAGAGATTCGCTTTGGTCGCTTTGGTATTTAACGGATAAAAAGATTTTAGACTGTAAGCAAGATTCAGAGTTTCTAATGATAGATATAGATAAAAGTATAACTCAACAAAATTATTTTTATCCTTATGAGTTATTTACATTTTATGCTCATCAAATATTTAGCTTAATTAATGATAAGGCGAAAAAGCTAGAAGTGTATATTGATTTAGAATATAGGTATGTAATAGTAGATGCATTTTTAAGTTTCATTGCAAAACAACATGAAGAGGAGATAGATTTGTTGAGAAAACAAATAAGAGAGGATGGATACGGTTTTGCATAATATAGATTTAAAATTTAAAGAAGAATTTCCCGTCTTAGCCAGTGGATTTTGTTTGAAAGACTTTCAGAAAAGAGTAATAAAAAATGTTTTAGACAATGGAAATACTCTTTGTATTATGCCAACAGGAGGCGGGAAATCAATAATATATTGGATGTCAGGATTGCTTTTAGATGGAATAACAATAGTAATTTCACCACTAATAGCGCTAATAGATGAACAGTCTGAAAAGCTTAAAGAAAATGGATATGAAGTGTTAGCTATTCATGGGGGAATGGATTCCAATAAACAATCACAAATTTTAAAGGACTTTGCTAATAAAAAATTTAACCCTAAATTTATTTTTGTAAGTCCTGAGAAAATAGCCACTGATGGTTTATTTGAATATTGTATTTCAAAAAGAAAAGAAGAAATAACAATGTTTGCGATAGATGAAGTACATTGCGTTAGCCAATGGGGAACAAGTTTTAGACCTTTTTATAAAAGAATACCAGACTTTATAGAAAAAGTTTTTGAAGAGGGTCGCTATCCTAAAGTCCTATCCTTAACTGCAACCTTAAATGCTAAGGAAATAATAGATATTTGTAATGAATTTAATATATCTAAAAGTAATATTATTAAAGATAATTTACTTATGAGACCAGAAATTTCATTAAAAGTTCTTAAATTCAGCAATGAAGATGAGAAAGAAGAGAAGTTTTGGGATTTATTAAAAATTCATAAACATGAGAAAGTATTGATATACGTTTATAGGATAGAAAGTGAGAGAGGTGTAGAAAGACTTTCTGAAAAAGCAGTAGAAAAAGGATACAATTCTATTTGCTTTCATGGAGAAATGACTGCAAAACAAAGGAAGGAAATAATAAGTAAGTACAAAAATAATGATATCAATATAATTTTTGCAACAAATGCTTTTGGGATGGGAATTGATATTCCAGATGTTAGAACTGTTATACATTTTATGATACCTGAATCAGTAGAACAGTACTACCAGGAAGTTGGTAGAGCTGCAAGAGATGGTAAAGCAGCAAATGCGTACTTGCTTTACACAAATAAGAATATTGATGTAAAGAGAAGATATTTTATTGATGGGTCTTTTCCAAGTGAAGACAAGTTGATAAATACATATGAAAAGTTTACAAATGGAAAGTTAGGTTTAAAAACGTTACCCTATTTTGAAGATGAAGATATACAAAAATCATTAATGTACTATGTTAATATTGATATGGTCAAGCTAATATGCAAAGGCTTCTCAGACTTTAAGGGAATATTAAGTGTAGATAATAAGGAATTAGAAGATATCATAAAGTGTACCAAAACTAAAAATTTAATTTCAACAGTGAAAAAAGCAGAAGTTGAAGTAGATACTCTTGTAAATATGACTTATGAAAGCTTTGTTAATGATCAATTAAAGCTATCAAAACCATTAGATAGAAGATTAATTGTTAATGTAAATGAAGAAAATATTGATGAAGAAAATATGAGAAAAATCAGTATGGAAATTGAAGAAAAACGCAAATATAAATATGAGTTGCTAGATTATCTAGTTTATTTAATAGCTGGGAGTACTTCATCAAATGAGTTGCATCAAGAAATTGGAAAGTACTTAGGAATAGATAAACATCAGTTAGGAAGAATAAATGCAACAACAAAAGGTGATTTAGTTCGTAGTAAGTCTGAAGTAATTATAGCAAATTTACTACATCAATATGGAATCGACTATGAGTATGAAAAGAAATTAAATTATAAAGATAAATGGATTGAACCAGATTTTACCATAATTTTAAATAATGGAGAAGAGTATTACTGGGAACATCTAGGGATGCTTGGTATAGAAAGTTATGATAATAGATGGCTTGAGAAACAAGAGATATATGATAAATATTTTAAAGGAAAGCTTATAGTAAGTTATGAAGGAGCAACGATAAGTGAAAGTACGATTGATATAATTAAGAAAAAATTACTAAAAAAATAATTTGTAAGTCAATATTATAATAGATAGAATTATAGTATATATGTAGTAGTCCTAAAAGCATATAATTTTAAATAACTGGTTTAAATAAGATACTATAGGTATTATTTAAACCAGTTAATATTTTATATGAAATAATTAGAATTAAGCTTAAATATGTTTATTATATCTTCAAGAGCTTCAGGACTTGGATTAGTTAATCCTTGCTCCCATTTAGTAACTCTTCCAAATCCTCTATGTATTTTTTTAGCAAACTCTAGCTGAGTAAGATTGTGAGTTAGTTTAAGTTTAATTATTTTAGAGCGAATAGTAGAATCATCTAAATCCTCATATAATGCAGTAGAGAGCTTAAATGATAAGTCTTTAAACACTTCTAAAAAAGTTGCACTTTTGTATACACTGCACATGCTAAATTGATGACTACTTATTTTCCTCTTCATAAGCTTAGAAAGATTAAGGGGCTTGAACGTGCTAAGTATGTGGACCCTTATGCTGGTAGTAAAGGAAATTCTATTAGGTATTTGTCTGTTGCTCCTAGAACTAATGATATGAAGGTTGTTGGGGTTTTTGCTCAGAAGCTTTGCTAAGAAAGTGAATAGGTAAGGGGTAATAGAGAAGGGTTGGGAAATAAACTCAAACTTTTAACTATTACCCCTTACCTTTTAAATTAGACAGAAAGGTTTTAAGTGCATAAATTCCTACATTTTGATGTTTGAACTTTTATGCACTTTCATCTCAACATTTACAATTCTAAGCTTTAAAATATTTTATTGACAAAGACTCTCCCTATTGAATAGGATATAAACTCCATAGCTTGTTTTAAAATTCTATTTAGATTTATATTTAAAGGTTTTTATTTAAATAAGCTGAAGTTTCATCTTTGTTTGGAATAAGATGTACTTTTTGGTATCAATCCGAATTATATATTAATTTATCTTGTAATCATCTGAAAGAGTAAAGTTGCCAACTAATTTTATTAGAGATGACACCATCAAGTTTGAGTGTAGTGTAACTTAATAATGTGGTAAAATTATTAATAAATCGTAAGATGCAAAGATTTACCCCTTACGTATAAATAGATGCAATCAGATGAAATAAACCACTATTATAAACATACTACTTGAACTGAAAAGGTAACGGTTGTAGATGTACTCGGTGGAATGTTAGGAACTGTGAAGCCTACAGCAGGATCAAACCCTGGCTGTGGTATTCCATTTATTGTAACAGAGTTTGTTACAAAGGCTGTTCCGCTAGGAATAGTATCGTTAAACACCAAATTAAAAGCAGTTATGTTACCTGAATTAGGCATCAGAATTGTGTAAGTTAGTATATCACCACAAGTTGCAAATATTTTATCAACTTGTTTTATGAATCCTGAAAAATCAGCTAGACTTATATGAGTTTCAGCTGTATTACTTGCTACACTTGTGTTTATTGTAGTTGGTATAATTGGATTAACTATATTGCTAAAGATTAATAATGCATTGTTTAGAATTGGATTTGGAGTTGGAATTGTTGAGTTAACTTTAACACTAAAGGTTACTGTTGTAATTGCACCCATTAACACTGAATTTGGAAGTGTTGCTCCTGGAAAATTCGAATTTCCAGCTACGTTTATACCATCTTGTTTTAGTGTTCCTGAAATAAATGTTGTTCCAGTTGGTATTGTATCTATAAATAATAAATTTAGTGCTGTTGTATTGCCTGTATTTTCAATTGATACAGTGTAAGTTAAGGTATCTCCAACAGTTGCATATGCTTTATCTACAGATTTAACAGGGGTTAATATTGCATAATTTACTGTTGTTGATGCAACATTTGTAATAAATTCAGTTGTAATTGTATTTGGTGGACTTCCATCGATAAATGTAAAACTACCTGAAGCTACATTAGGAATTGGGTTAGGTATTGGAATTGTTGTTGTAATAACTGTAAATGTAATTGTATGAAGACCAATTGCGATATTTCCTAAGTTTATTCCTGAAGGTGGATTTGGATTACCAGCTATTGTTGTTCCATCTATAGTAACAATATTTGAAATGAAGCTTGTACCTGATGGTATTGTGTCTATTAAAATAAAATTATTTGCTATGCTATTACCTGTGTTATTAACTAAAATTGTGTAAGTTATTGTTTGTCCTATCCCTACATATGGAGTTGCACTTTTACTAGATGATATCTGAGCAAAATTTATTGGGGCTATTGGACATCTTGCTCCATCATTACCTGTACTTGCAACACTTAATGAAAACAAAATTCTTGTTGCTGTAGTTGGTGTTAGTGGATATCTATATATTCTTCCATTTGAATTGTCTAAAGCATAAAGATTATTATAATTATCAAAGAATTGAGAACCATAACCTGAAGGGCCTGCTACTGCTGGAGTGGTTGTAAGGGGGGTAACTGCACCTGTTACAGGATCTATTCTTCTTACAATTCCATCTGTAGTAGTTAGGGTGTAAATAAACCCATCTAAAGGGTTAAATGCCCAATCTGATAATGCTAGTGCTGTTCCTATTGCAACACCAAAGGGTCCACTACTTTGAAGCTGATATCCATTAGCAGGGTCTACTAAATTCATAAATGTTTCTCTATTAGGATTCACATCTATAACATAGAAATTTGCAGAATTTTGAAAATAAATATACAAATAACCATTGGCATCTACATCCCCTACGTTATAGTTTGAATTTGGTAAATTGGGAACAGATGAAAAGGTTAAAACATTTCTATCAGGTGTTACTCTCACTATACCACTTAATGTTGTATTCCATCCGTAAATATTTCCATCTGTAGAATTATATCCTATAGCATTTACAGCTACTACAGGTGATACTATTCCTTTATTTTCATTGCTACCTGTTGCCAAATCAACCTTATATAATCTTGAACCAGTTAGCCCACTTGGAACAGCTACTATCCAAGCATAGGATTGGCATCCAAAGGGTGTTACATTATCATGGCCAAAATTATTTCCACTAATATTAGTATTTCCACTAATTTGTCCTGCTGAAACAGTAATAGACCTTCTTCTACTTGTTGTTGAGTCATTCGAACCAGTTGGTTGAGTGAATAGTGTTGGTGGACATGCATTAGGTGTTGTTACTGTTTCATATAAATTATAGACTCCTGCTGTTGTAATATTAGTAAAACTATATGAACCAGTTCCATCTGATTGAACATTTACACAAGTTCCTGCTGTAACATTTTCAAGAGCTATATATGCATTAGCTATACCTGTATCTGTTCCAGGATTATAAATTCCATTGCTATTTACATCATTAAATATTGTTCCTGATATAATCGCTGGCATCTACTATTCTCCTTTCATTTTCTTAATTAAAGTAATAGAATATATAATTTTCTATCTGTTATTATATGAAATACTAGTATCTTAAGTGATTGGTTTAACAAGAAAGTACTTTTACATAATTTATTTTTTAAAGAGTAAGAAAAAAATTCTCACCCCTTTTATTTAGCTGTTATTATTTTTTTGTTCCTAGGCAAGGAATCTTTTCTAATGTAATAGGATTAAATAAATAGTTTCCGTTTAGACATATAAAACTATAAAAAATAATAGATAACTGAATTCTATATTAAAAACTAATGACACAAAAAACTACAAAACAAAACAAAAATAAACCATAAAAACATTTACATATAAGTGTTGACAATTAAATAACAAGCATGTTAATATTAAAACAACAAAACAACACATAAAACAACAATAAAATCAACAAAAGTAAAAAGTGAGTATAAAAAAGGAGTTGAAGAGACCATGGGAAAATTTGATAGTTATTTTTTAATGAATGAAGAAGACATAATAGAGTATGTTCAAGAGAAGTATGATTTCTTTAAAAAAGATGCGAACCTAACATGTAAAGAAATTGGAGATGGGAACTTAAATTATGTTTTTAGAGTTACAAACGAAGAAGGAGAATCAGTAATTTTAAAACATTCAGGTGTGGAAACACGAAGTAAGTCAGGAAGACTTGTAGATACAGACAGAAATCGTATTGAGGCAGAAATATTAATGCATCAAGCAAAATATGCAGAAAAATATGTACCTAAGGTATATGGATATGATTCAGTTATGTGTTGCTGTGCAATGGAAGACTTAAGAGAATATGAAATTATGAGAAAGGCGCTTTTAGAATATAAGACTTTTCCAAATTTCCCAGACCAAATAACATCTTATTTAGTTAATATCTTATTACCAACTACAGATATTGCAATGGACCATAAAGAAAAGAAGAATATGGTAAAGAAATTTATTAACCCAGATTTATGTAGTATTAGTGAGCAACTTGTCTATTCAGAAGCTTTAGGTAACTTTAGTAAAAAGAATTATACAGTTGATGAGTTAAGTGATTACGTTCAAAGTGAGATATACCAAGATAAGGAGTTAGTATTAGAAGGAACAAAGTTGAAATTTGAATTTATGAATAATGCACAAGCTCTAATTCATGGAGATTTACATTCAGGTTCAATATTTGTAAATGAAAAAGAAACAAAAGTATTTGATCCAGAGTTTGCTTTTTACGGACCAATTGGCTACGACTTAGGAAATGTTATTGCTCACATGATTTTTGCAATGTATCATGGGGAAGCAAATATAGAAGATGTACATAAAAAGGAAGAGTTTACAAATTGGATTAAGGAAAGTATAAAAGATATAGTAGATTTATTTATAGACAAAATAAATATTAAATATGATGAAATTGTTTTAGATGAATTAGCAAAATCTCAAGAGTTTAAAAAATTCTATATAGAAAATATTTTAAATGATACTGCAGGTACTGTAGGTATGGAGATAATTAGAAGAATAGTTGGAGTTGCTAAAGTAAGTGATTTAACTAACATAAACAATTCAAGTAAAAGAGCTATTGTAGAAAAGAAGATGATTAGTATTTCTAAAAACCTTATAAAGCAACGTTTCACTTTCAAAGATGGACAATCATATATAGAAGAAATAAATAAGTATAATTAGAGGTTAATAGTATGAGAATAGAAAAATCATTATTTGGATTAACTGAAAAAAATGAAGAGGTCTTTCTTTTTACTATGACAAATAAGCAAGGTAATGTTGTAAATGTTTTAAATTACGGTTGTATAATACAATCAATAATAATTTAAGATAAATTGTATAAAATGAAAATTAATTATTCTTTTAAAGTTAAATAATAGGAGGTAAATAATAATGAACAGTAGCGTAGAAGATAAGAAAAAGAAATGGTGGCAGAAAATGCCAGATACATATGTAATACTATTTCTAATAGTTGTTGCAGCTGCAGCACTTACATACATACTTCCAGCTGGATCATTCTTAAGAGAGACCGTTGAAGGAGTTTCTAGACCAGTAGTTGTACCAGGGTCATATGAAGTAGTACAATCAAACCCAACAGGATTATTTGATTTATTTGTAGCTATACCAAAGGGGATGAGCGCATCTGCAAATATTATCTTTATAATTATTTTATCAACAGGAGCATTTACTGTAATTAATAAAACAGGAGCACTAGAAAATGGTGTAGGTTGCTTATTAAGATTTATAAACAAAAGTAAAGTTCCACCAACAGCAGTTATTTGGATAATGACATTTATATTTGCATCTCTTGGTTTAATAGTTGGACCAGAAATACAAATTCCATTTACTTTAATAGGTGTTTCTATAGCACTTGGACTTGGTTATGACTTAATAGTTGGTCTTGCCATGGTAATGGGTGGTGGATATATGGGATGGGCTATGGGGCCAATTAATGCATCAATTATTGGAACTGCTCATTCAGTTGTAGGATTACCAGCCTTTTCAGGATTTGGATTCCGTATGGCACTTTGGTTTGTTACAACTTGTGTAGTTGCATTATTCATTACACTATATGCAAAAAAGATTAAAAAAGACCCAAAAAAGAGTATTGTATACGGTGTTAATACAGAGGGATTAGGATTTGAAAAAAGCTTTGATGAGTATAAAATATCTGGAAAGCACATAAGAGTACTTCTTGTATTATTAGCAATGTTCTTTGCAATTGTAATTGGTGCTAGTAAATTTGGTTGGTACTTAGATGAAATGAGTGCAGTATTCATAATAGGTGGATTGGCTGCAGGTTATGTATATGGATTAAAAACTCAAGATATAATAGACGGATTTACTTTAGGAGCTAAAAATACAGCAGCAATAGCTTTAGTAGTAGGTATTGCTCGTGCTATTCAAATAGTATTAGAAAATGGAATGATCATGGATACTATAATAAATGCAATATCTGATCCATTATCTTCACTAAGTCCAGGACTAGCAGGAGTTGGTATTTCAATTATCACAGCTATAGTTCACTTCTTTATTCCATCAGGTAGTGGATTAACAGTTACAATGATGCCAATTCTATCACCACTTGGAGAATTATTAAATATGACTCAACAAACAACTGTATTAGCTATGCAAGTTGGAGGTACAATACCAAATATTATTCTTCCTACAGTTGGAGCCACAATAGCAATGTGTGGATTAGCAAGAGTACCATTTGAGAAATGGTTCAAATTTGCACTTAAATTAGTACTTGCAGTATTCGTTGTAGCATGGGTGTTTATATTTATAGCAGTTAAGATAAATTACGGTCCATTCTAAAAAAGAATATAAAGAGAGCGGTACTTAGTACTGCTCTTTATATAAATGAGTAGGGTTATCAGTAGTATCCCATATAGTTATATTATTATTTACGGCAAATTCTACCCAGTCACTATTAACAGGGGAGTCAGTAATAATATGATTTATATCTTTTAAGTCACAAATGTAAGAAAATGATGCACGATTAAATTTTGAGTGGTCAGCCACTAGGAAAGTATTTTTAGAACGATGAATTACAGTTTCTTTTATTACTGCATCGTTATCGTTAGAATCAGTTATTCCCTCCTCCATACTTAGTGAGCGACAAGATATAAAAGCTTTATCTAAGTAATATTTGTTTAGAGATTGAATAGCACTTCTACCAATAAAACATTTTCTAGATGGACACAATGAACCACCAACACTTATAAGTTGAATATTTGTATATTCACTTAATAGGTTAATAATGCTTAGAGAATTAGTTACAACTGTAAGTTTTAGATCAAGGATTTCTTTACAAATATGAAAAGATGTTGTTGATGAATCTAAATAGATAACATCATTAGTTTTAATAAACTGTTTACATTGTAAAGCAATTTGCTTTTTATTTTCAACAAAGATGTTTTCAAGAACTGTATTATTAACAGTACTTGCAACACGATTTTCAATAATAGCACCACCGTGTGTACGTGTAAGAATACCTTCTTCTTCAAGAACCTTTAAATCTCTTCTTATAGTTTCTTCACTAACAGAAAAAGCTTGAGAAAGATCTGTTACAGTAACATTCTTTTTTGTAAGTATCATTTCTTTAATTTGTCCGCGACGAACTGCTGGAATCATATATTTAAACCTCACTTTTAATAAATTATTATATAAATATTTTAATACATTTATCAAAAGTAGTCAATAAACAAAAAATAACCACACAAAACAATACTATTTAGTGAGGAGTTTATTATGAAAGTTAAAAAAAATAAATGGTATAACCAAATGCCACATACTTATGTAATATTGTTTGGGATTATTATTTTTGCCACAGCCTTAACTTGGGTTATTCAGCCAGGGGCCTTTGATAGAGTTGTGGTTGAGGGAACAAATAGATTGGTTATTGTTCCTGGTACCTTTCATGAGGTTCCTTCTAATCCAGCAAGTATTTTTGATATGTTTACCGCTATTCCAAAGGGATTACAGGCATCTGCAAATATTATATTTATGATTTTAATATCATCAGGTGCATTTAAAGTAATTAACTCAACTGGAGCCTTAGAAAATAGCATTGGGGTTTTGCTTAGACATGTTAATAAGTCAAAAATTCCCTCAAGTGCAGTAATATATATTGTTACATTCTTATTTTCTTGTTTAGGATTAGTTGTTGGACCAGAAATACAGATTCCATTTACAGTAATTGGAGTATCAATAGCTTTAGGTCTTGGATATGATTTGATTGTTGGACTAGCAATGATAGTTGTAGGTGGAGGCGTTGGATTTGCCTTAGGACCAATTTGTGCATCTACTGTAGGTACATCTCATGCTATAGCTGGTTTACCACTTTTTTCAGGAATGTTACTTAGAACAGTTTGTTGGTTTATGGCTACCATGGCAGGGGCTAGTGTTATTGCTTGGTATGGAAAAAGAATTAAGAAGGATCCAGAGAAAAGCTTGGTTAAAGGAATAAGTACAGAGGGGCTTGGTTTTTCAAAGGAATTTGATGAATATAAAATAACAAAAAAAGATAAATATGTTTTATTTGCTTTACTTGGATTATTTATTGCTTTAATAATTGGACCAACAAAGTATGGCTGGTATCTAGATGAAATGATGACAGCATTTTTAATTGTAGCAATTATTGTAGCAATTATAGCTAAAATGCCTGTTAATAAAGCAATAGACACATTTACTGCTGGAGCAGGAATGATGTTTGGTGCAGCTATGATGGTAGGCCTTGGTCGTGCAATACAAATAATTCTAGAAAACAGTAATATTTTAGATAGTGTTATTTATGGGCTATCATTAAATTTAGAAATGTTTGGCAAATATTCTTCAGCAATTATTATGACTATAATGCATGGATTAATTAATTTTTTAATACCATCAGGAAGCGGACAAGCAGCTGCTACTATGCCAATTATGTTTCCATTGGGGGAAGTAGTTGGACTAACCAATCAGGTAAGTGTATTAGCTTTTCAAATTGGAGATGGTATTACAAATATAATTTATCCTACATTAGGATCATTAATGGCAATGTGTGGACTTGCTAGAGTTCCATTTGGAAAATGGGTAAGGTTTGCATTTAAAGTTGTATTAGTAATATATGCAGTTACATGGGTATTCTTACTATTTGCAGTAAAGATTAATTGGGGACCATTTTAAAATATTATCAGTAGAAAGAGGAGACGAAAAATGAAAGATTGGAATGAAATAAAGAAAAGTGTACAACAAGTTGCTACAAAAGCATATAATGAGGGGCTAGTAGCAGGAACAAGTGGTAATGTAAGTTATTATGATAGAGAAAGTAATAGAGTATTTATTACACCAACAAATGGGGATTATTCAACTATGAAGCCAGAGGATATAGTGGTAATAACTTTAGATGGAGAAGTTGTTGAAGGTCAATATAAGCCATCTTCAGAGTGGTTATTACATGTTGAATTATATAAAAATTATGAGCATGTAAATTCAGTAATACATACACATTCACCTTATGCAACAGGGTTTGCAATAGTAGATGAAAAAATTCCATTAATATTAGTAGAAATGCTACCATTTTTAGGTGGAGATGTACCAGTAGCTAAGTTTGGAATGCCTGGAACATCTGAGGTTGGGTTAAATGCAGCAGATGTTATGGTAAATAGAAATGCAGCATTACTTCAAAATCATGGGGTTGTAGCTGTAGGTAAAAATCCTGAGCAAGCATATATTAGAGCAATTTATGTAGAAGATGCAGCTAAAGCATATCACTATGCAAAACTTATGGGCGAGCCTAGATTAGTGTCAGAAGAAGCACAAGATGTTTTAAGAAAAAGATATAATTTAAAAAAGTAGGTGACTAATATGATAAATACATTTGCAGCTGCACCAATGAGTGTTTTTGGATATGGTGCAAGAAAACAATTAATACCTTTATTAAAAAGAGAAGATGTAAAGAAGGCTCTTATTGTAACAGATAAGGTGTTAAATGAAATTGGTATAGTAAGTAAAATTACAGAAGTATTAGATGAGGCAGAAATTAAGTATAGTATATATAAGGATGTTACTCCTAATCCTACTATTGAAAATGTTGAAGATGGAAGTAAAATGTACGGTGAAGAAAATTGTGATTTCATTGTAGCAATTGGTGGAGGTTCAGCTAATGACTGTGCTAAAGCTATTAATGTTTTAATTTCAAATGGTGGTAACATTAGAGATTATCAAGGGGGAAATAAGAGTAAAAACAAAGGAAAATTATTAGTGGCTGTAAATACAACAGCAGGTACAGCTAGTGAAATATCAAGAGCATACCTAATTAGTGATGAAAAAGAAAAAAGAAAGCTTATTTTTAAAGATGACTATGCAATGCCATCAATAGCTGTTAATGATACTGAACTTATGATGGGATTACCTAAAAGTATAACCGCTCAAACAGGAATGGATGCATTAACTCATGCAATTGAGGGGTTAGTATCTAAAAACAGTTCGGTTTTAACTAATATATTAGCAATTAAGGCTATAGAGCTTATATATAACTCACTTCCTATAGTTGTGGAGGATTTAAATAATGTAGAAGCAAGAGATGCAATGGCATATGGACAATATATAGCAGGGTTAAGCTTTGGTAATGCTGGACTTGGTATGGTCCATGCTATGGCTCATCAATTAGGGGCAACTTACCATTTACCACATGGTTTATGTAATGCTGTATTATTGCCTGAAGTAATGAAGTTTAATAAAGAAGCTTGTATAAAGGATTTTGCTTTAATTGCAGATACTATTAAGCCAGTTGAAGCTATAAATATGAGTGATGAGGAAAAGGCAAGCTTTGCAGTTAGTTTAATACAAGAACTTTCGAAAAAGGTAGGAACTGCAGTGCCATTAACAGAAATGGGAGTAATGGAAGAGGATTTTAATATATTAGCAGAAAAGTCACTTCAAGATGGATGTATATTTACATCGCCAGTTATGCCAACAAAGGAAGAGATAATAAATATTTTTAAAATATTAATGTAAGTGGAGGAAGATAAAATGATAAGAGCAGACAAAGATTTAGCTTTCATGCTTCAATATGAAAATGTTGCATGGTATGAAAATGGAGAAGTTAAAATATTAGATAGAAGAATATATCCTACAAAAGTAGAGTTTGTTACTTGTAAGCATCACTCAGAGGTTGCACAAGCTATTACAGATATGGTAACACAAAGTGCAGGTCCATATTTAGCAGCTGGAATGGGAATGGCATTAGCTGCATATGAGTGTAAGGAAATGAGTAATGATAAGCAGTTAGAATACTTAAATAAGGCAGCATATACATTATCTCATGCAAGACCAACTACAGTAACGCGTATGGAAGCAATTACAAAGAAATGCTATGAAGAAGGGGTGGTGGCTTTAGATAAGAATACACCAACTGATGAAGCAATATTTTTACATACATTAGAAGAGATAAACAATAAATATTTAAGAATAGGTGAGACAGCAAAGTATTTAGTGGATATGTTCCCAGATAAGGGAACTGTTTTAACTCAATGTTTTGGAGAAACAATTGTAGGTTTAATGCTTAAGGAAGCTAAGCTTAGAAATAAGGATATTAAAATAATGTGTGCAGAAACTAGACCTTATTTCCAAGGTGCTAGACTTACTGCAAGTGTTGCATATGATCAAGGCTTTGATGTTACTGTAGTTACTGATAATATGATAGCTTATGCAATGAAAAATGGATTAATTGATTTATTTACATCTGCTGCAGATGCAATATCATTAGATGGGCATGTTGTTAATAAGGTTGGAACTTATCAAATTGCTATAGTGTGTAAGCATTTTGGTATACCATATTTTGCAACAGGTATTCCAGATAAAGCACATCCAGATATTGATAGTGTTCATATTGAAATGAGAGATGGAGATTTTGTACTTCAGGCAATGGGAATAAGGACAGCTATGGAAGGTGTTAAGGGACTTTACCCATCATTTGATATTACACCTCCTGAATTGGTAAGTGGTATAGTAACTAATAAGGGAATTTATTCACCATATGATTTAAATAGATATTATAAGTAATAATTAGGGACAGTAGCTAGTTTTATGTAAAAACAAAACTAGCTACTGTCTTTTTTATTATATAGAGGAATTTATATTTTGGGTAAGCTTTGGATGACTAAGTCCTAAATAAATAGGGACAAAAGTACTATATACTACAATAAGAAATTACTGTAAAATTATTATGAACAATAAAAATTCGGCAAACTTAGAGAAATTTAAGGACGCAAAGCTAAAGGAGCTAAAGTTATTCTTTTAAGAAATAACCACGCTAGCCAGTTGCAGTAAATTTAGTTAATCCATATAAAGATTGACTAAAAGCTACGCTCCTTTAGCTAAAAATAAAAGGAGGTAGTATATATGTTAAAAAGAAAAATTTCACTTATTTTAACAGTTGCAATTGGATTTAGTATTATAAATGGTCCAATTCAAGTATTAGCAAAAGAATTAAAGAGTGAACAGGTAATATCAAAAGAATCAAATGAGAAAGTTGCAACAACAAAGAAATTTGATTTATTAGATAACGAAAACATTAATGCTTATAACGAAATTTATAAGGTACATAATTCAAAAATAAAAAGGATTACAAATAACGGAGGTAAATACGGAAGTTCAGTAATTGATAGAGCTGTAGACGAGGACTTTGATACACATTGGGAAACAGGTAATCATAATAGTGATACCTTTAAAAATGAGATTATTATTGAACTAACTGAAATTACTGAGTTAAATAGAATAGTATATGGAGCAAGACAAGCGTCAGTAAAGGGAAGAGGTTTTGCTAAAAGATTTAAGATATATACATCCATAACAGATGAAGGTGATGATTTTACCTTAGTAAGTAGTGGAGAGTATCTAAATTCTACAAAGGATATAATTGAGATTAAATTTAAGCCTACTGAATTTAAAAGGGTGAAGTTTGTATTTGAGGAAGCGGACCAAAATAAGGCAAGTGCAGCAGAATTTGTTTTATACAAAGAAGATGAAATTTCTGATAAAATGAGCAGGCTATTTACGGATGAGTCTAAAAGTAAGGTTTCTGAGGAGTTTAATACTTTAGAAAAAATAGACGCTTTAGAGAATGAAGTTAAGGAACATCCATTATATAATGATTTTAAAATTGCAATTGAGGATAGTAAAATTCTTGTGCAAAATAATAAAATAGAGCCATCTGTAGCAAAAACTAACGAATTTGGACTTTATGATAATGAGGAATATAGTAAATTATTTAGAATGGATAAGAGTAATGTTTTATCTATAAAGAATAATGGAGGACACTACTCTTCAAGAAAAATCACCTATGCTGTTGATGAGGATGTAGATACATATTGGGAAACAAAAAAAGGAAATAGTAGCAGCTTTAATAATGAGGTTGAAGTAGAGTTTAAGGAAAGAACAATAATAGATAGAATTGTTTATGGAGCAAGACAAAATGATACCAAAGGTTTTGCAGAAGAGTTTGAAATATATGTTTCAAATACAACTACAGGAGATACCTATAATCTAGTATCTACAGGAAGTCATAGTAGAGTTAAGGGGTTAATTGAGGTTAAGTTTAATCCTATTGAAGCTAAAAGGGTTAAGTTTGTTTTTAAAAAGTCAAACCAAAATTGGGCTACTTTAAATGAAATAGGATTTTATAAGCAGGATAAGCTAGCAGATGAAATTAATAGTATCTTTACAAATGGGCTAAATATGGAGCTAAAAGAGGGTTATGATCTTGATAAAATACTTCAACTTGAAAATGAAATATCAAACCATCCATTAAGAGAAGATTTACAGAAAACCTTAGATTATGCAAAAAAGATATTAAATAAGGAAATAGAAGTTGAAGGAAATTACTGGGACATAGAAAGAAGAGGAAATTCAGTTGAAGAATCAAAAAAGAGAAAGATTTGGAATTTTCAGGACTGGCAACCAACTGGGTATAGAGTAAAGCCTGGAGATGTTATTGATGTTTATCTAGATGTTGAAGATGAGAAAAAAGCACCTCATTTAGTTTTCAAACAAATGGATACAAAACATACTGGGACAAAAAGTATAACATTAAAACCAGGAAAAAATACAATTACAATACCAGAAGTTGAATTAGATACTATAAGACCTGGTAAGTATCCAGGAGGGGTATTATATATTGTAAATCCATTTACAGAAGAGGAACAAAGTAGAGAACCTAAAATAAGATTTGAAAACTTAGAAAAGTATCCACATTTTATTAAAGGAATTGATAAGGATGAAGAAGTATTAAAAGAACTTAGAGAATATGTTGAGCTTTTAAATAAAGATAAAACACTTCCTGATGTATTTGAAGTCTTTGGAGATAAATCCTTAATAAATGTAACTGCAACAGAAGCTTTAAATTTTTATGAAACATCAGGAAAAACACCAAGCTATTCAGCAGATGCTCAAGACAAGATAATTAGGCAGACAATGGATTTCTGGGGCTTTGATGATTCAAAGGATATACATTCTGATTTTAACTTTAGATATGTAACTATGATTAAAAATTTAGGTAGTGAAGCACTTATGAATGCCGCAAATGGTGTAACAGGAATAAGACCACAACACCAAGATGGAGCTTTAAATGGTAATACTAGTTGGGGATTTACTCATGAAATAGGACATAATTTTGATACTAGAAATAGATTAATAGTAGAAGTTACAAATAATATACTTCCATTACAGTTCCAAAGGTTAAACAATGAACCTTCAAGATTAACTACTAGTAGTGTATATGAAGAAAGAGTATATCCAAAGGTTATAAAGGAGGATTATGAAAATAATCAAATGCATCCTAATGACAAATATAACTTCCAACATATAGCATCATTATGGCAAATAGCCTTATATGATGAAAACTTCTATCCAGAGTTTGAAAAGTTATTTAGAGAAAATAGTGAAACCTTCTCTGGAGAAAATGCTGTTCATAATGGTTGGGTTAAATACTCATCTGATGTTTTACAAAAAGATACTTCAGAACATTTTGAAAGACATGGGGCAAAGCTAACAGAGGAAACAAAGGAATATGTAAGCAAGTACCCTAAGCTTGATAAAAAAACATGGTATGCAAATGATAGCTTATATCTTGAAAAAGGTGGAGCCTTTACATCAGATATGGATTATTTAGTTTCTGATGTAATAAGGACTAATGAAGGGGTAAAGCTAACCTTTAAAATGGATAGTGAAAATAAGAAAAATAGATTAGGTTACGAAGTTCATAGAGATGGAAAGTTAATAGGCTTTACAGAAAATGATAGCTTTGTAGATAAAAATCCTGTTGAGGGCGTAAATCACCAATATGAAATTGTAGCCTATGATAAAACATTTACTCCAAGTACAGGTAGAGTGGCTAAGGCATTTACTCCAAGAATTGAATTAGCTGAAAATGTTACTTTAAAATTAAATGAGGAGTTTAATCCTTTAGAATATGCAAAGGCTCTTAATTATGCTGGTGAAGATATCTCTAAGGATATAGTAATTGAAGGGGATGTAAACACTTCAGTAAAGGGAGTTTATGAAGTTAAATATAAGGTAACTAATAATGATGCAACAGTAGAAAAGTCAATGCAGGTTGAGGTTGTAAGTGAATATGACTACCTTTCAGATTATGAGTGGGAAAGTGTTACTACAGAATATGGAACTCCAAGAAAAAATAGCAACATAAAAGCAAGGGTTAATGGAGATATTAAAGAGTTTGAAAAAGGTATTGGTATACATGCTAACGGTAAGGTTGTTTATAATCTAGAGGGGAAAGAATACGATAGATTTGAAGCATTACTTGGGGTTGATATGACAATACCAGCTCAAACTAAGTCAAGCATAGCATTTAAAATATTTGCTGATGGAGTAGAGATAGCTAATACTAAAGTATTATCTTATTTAGATAATGCAGAATATATAAGTGTTCCAGTTAAGGGTGTATCAGAGTTAGTAATTGAAATAACTGATGGTAATAATGGGAATGCATCAGACCATGGTGTTATAGCAAATCCTAAGCTAACAACTAATAATGCAAAGCCAAAGCTTGAGATTCCAAAAGGTGAGGTAACTAAGCTTGGATTGCCAATTGAAAATCTAGTTGGTAATATTAAGGCTACAGATGCTGAAGATGGGGATATTACTAATAAAGTTGTTGTTGAAAACAATGTTAACTTTAATAAAGCAGGTACTTATAATGTTGTTTATAAGGTAACTGATTCTGATGGAAATGAAGTTTCACAAAAGAGAGAAATTAAAGTTGTTGATATGGATGACAATACTTACTTAAGTGATATTGATTGGAAATCTGCAACTACAAGTCATGGAAAGGTAAGAAAGGATAAATCTTCTAGTGAAAACACTATAAGACTTACTGGAGAAAATGGAGAAGTTGTAAGTTATGAAAAGGGTATAGGAACCCATGCTACTTCTACAATTATTTATGATTTAACTAAGGAAGACTATGGATACTTTACAAGCTATGTTGGAGTAGATAGACATATGTATAATAGACCAGGTTCTGTTACCTTTGAGGTTTGGTTAGATAATGAAAAGGTATATGATTCAGGTCTTATGAAATCTACAGATAAACAAAAGTTTGTGGAAGTTAATTTAAGTGGAGCAAAGGAGCTTAAGTTAGTTGTTACTGATGGTGGTAATGGAATTGGCTCAGACCATGCATCTTTTGGTGATGCTAAGCTTTATTATGCAAATGGTAATGGCGTAGAGGTTAATAGAGGAGAGTTAGACAAGCTTCTTGAAGAAGTTAAATCCTTAGATAAAAATGAGTATACAAAAGAGAGTTATGACAATTTAATGGTTGTTAATAATAAGGTTATTGAAAGTCTTAAGGATGGATATAATCAAGCAGAAATTAATAAATTAGCTAAGGAACTTCTTGATGCTAAAAAGGGATTAGTAAGTTTAGCAGATTATGAAGGATTAGAAAAAGAAGTTGAAAGAGCTAAAGAATACAAGGAATACCTATACACTAGAGAATCTTTTAGTGGATTAAAGGGAGCTTTAGATAAGGCTCATAAAATCCTTGAGGATAGAAATTCAACTTGTATTGAGGTTGATAATATGATTAAGGAGCTTAAGACTAAGGGAGAAGAGTTGGTAATTGTTAAGGGAACAGGTCCTTTAGCTCGTGGTAAGGATGAGTTAGAGAATTTAATCCTTGAAGCTGATGAGATTACTTATGATATGGTTGGTATTACTGAACATAAGGATATTTATTGGAATGATTATTTAGAAAATCTTATGTTTGCTAAAGAGGTTTTATATGATATTGATGCTCCTTCTGAGGAAGTAAATTCAGTTTATATGTTTTTAGAAACTTCAATTAAAAATCTTAAAATTAAAAATTAAGTATAGTAGATAGTTTGTGTAAAAACAAACTATCTATATTATTTTTCACTTCTTAAAATAGAATAGTAAGTTCTATGAATATATTTATTTTGAATATGCTATACATTGTTTCTTGCCTTTTATTATAGCCTAACTTTTATGTTGGTTAAACAATGAGTTTAAATTATTTAGAGGTATACAAATTATATTAAATTAAGTTAAAATGTATAAGTACATATTAAAAGTTATATTATGATGGAGAAAAAGGATGAAGGGGAAAATTGCTTTAAAAGAATTAAAAGAGTTTTTATTTGATTACGGAAAACAAATAATAACATGGATAGGTATTTGTTCTGCAGCACAACAAGTACTTACAAACTTTATGTTTGACTTTGTTAAACATATTATTAAGGATGTATCTCAAACAAAAATTACATCTGTTTTTTATGTTATATGCTTTATTGGTATCGTTATAATTACTATAAGAAAAATATATGATACCTTTAAAAGTGAGTTTGTAATTAAGGTTAAGGGTGACAAGGAGCAAAAGTTAATTATTAAACTAGGTGACTATGCAGAGAATATGGATGATGTGCTAAGGATGGCTAGTAATGAAAAAAAGGAAGCTATGTTTGTTATTGGTATTAATGATGAGGCTAGCATGGATATTGCTGAAAAGCGTGGAGTACATAGGGCTGTAATGGAAAGGTTTTATACTGATGAAGAGGAGATTTCAAAGCTACAACTTAGGACTAATGAGGCTTTTAATAAGGTTTCATCGGAGACTTTAGGTTTTGGTGAAATTGGGGTTGTTGAGCATTTGGATGATTCAAAAATAATGTTTGTGGTTAACTCTAGGTTTGAGGAGGAGAAAAGTACAAGCATCTTGGGTCCTCAGCCTAAGGATATTATTAAAAGTGTGTTTAGTGTTTTGGAAAAGCAATCTGCGGAGATTGTGCAAATTCCAATTTTATCTTCAAGGAATGTTAAGAGTATTGAAAATAAGAAGATAATATTTTCTGTGACTATTGCTGAAATTGTTGATGAATATTTTAAGGAGTTATTACATACTGGTAATAAGGATTATGATCTTGTATTATCTATTAGAAAAGAGGATTTAGAGGAAAATTGTATTAGTGCTAGGGATATCGTTAAGTTTATTAAGGATTTAAAACCTATGTACCATATTAAGTGAGGATGTGTGTTATGAATTTTGATGTTATTTATAAAAGTGAGCTTGATAGGGCTTTTGAGAGTGAGAGAAGGCAGTATTTAACTGGTGATTTGAAGCTTCCTCAGGTTTTGGAGTATATTAAGGATAGTAATGTGGAGATTGGTATGTCTAGGTATAAGGAGTATGGGGTTGAGGAGCCTCATTATCATAATGAGGTGTCTGAGTATCACTTTATTTTGAGTGGTGAAACTAAGTATGTTGATGTTTCTTCTAATAGGGAGTATTGTTTTGGTGCTGGTGATTTTTATATTATTAGACCTAATACTGTTTATATTCAGAAGTCTGTTGTTGGGACTGAGTTGATGTTTATTAAGGTTCCTGGGAAGAATGATAAGGTTAAGGTGGAGATTGATGATAGAATTAAGGCTTGGCTAAGTGAATGGGAGAATGAGTGGGAAGGTCTTTAGGGGATTTGTTGTTTAAGAAATTAGGTTTGGTTAAAGGGTTAATGTTTCTATGATTTAGGGAACATTAACCTTTTTTTATTCAATATTAAATATTTTGGATGGTGTGGTGATGTAGTTAGAATATTATGTATAAATGAATGAGGAGAAGATAATAAGGGTCATACTATATTATGGGTTATCTTTTTAATCTAAAAGTGAATAAAATTAATAGTATATGTTCACAATATAGAAAATAAAGTGTATAATTACGTTAATAGTTACTTAAAGGAGGTTAAAAGTATGTATCCAGTAATGACAATAGCTAGGTATACTATTAATAAGTGCATAGACCTTGATAGAAGTATTAGTAACTTGCAATTACAAAAAATACTATATTATATTCAAGGTGAGTGTATGAGAAAAGGCTTAGAAGATGGTGTTTTTAGCGAAGATATTATAGCATGGCAGTATGGGCCAGTTGTTCCAGAAGTATATTATGAATATAATAATTATTCATCTAGCAATATAAACAATATACAGGATTGTGATGTAGTAGAAGAAACTATTCAAAATATAATAAATCCTGTAATAGAAGAAAAGAGTAAATTAAGTGCATGGAAATTAGTAGAACAAACTCATAATGAGCATCCTTGGAAAAGTTCATATATTGAAGGTGAGTATAATAAAATAACTAAAAAAACTATGAGGGAATTTTTTTCTTAGTAGCAAATAGGAGAAAGGTTTTATATGGGTAATGATAAATCACTAACCGAATTAATACAAGAATTAGCAGATAATTCTTCATTAACTGATAAAAAGCTTAATGAATATAAAGAGAGATTCAAAAAAATCTATACAGATAATTATAGACATGAGTACTCTGAAATTACTAGAGTACTTTTTTCTATTGAATCTGAAGAAGCTAGAGATTTTTTAACTGAAAAAATTAAAGATATTAAAGATGAAATACAAGAGGATGATATTAAAGCAGGAATTACTAAACTATGGGATCATGTAAATTTAGAAAATATTAGAATGAGAGAAATGAATAAATTAGCGAAAATGGCTACATCTAATCATAGTACGTTGCTAAAAGAATACGATGAATTAAAAGGAAAAATAAAAGATATAAAGGAAGAAACTAGAAATGCAAAAGAAGAAGTGAAAATGATTAGTAAAAATATTGAAGATAGTACAACTAAATCAATTACTATTTTAGGTATATTTTCAGGAATAGTAATGGCTTTTTCAGGTGGTTTGAGTTTTGTAGCTAGTGCAATGCAAAATATTAATGCTATAAGTGTACATAGATTGTTATTTGTTGTAATTTTGTTGGCTTCAGCTATATTTAATATTATTTTTATGCTTATCTATACAATTGGTAAAATTACAGGAACATATATAGGTAGTAAGTGTAATTGTGACAATCCATTTGAGGGGTGTAAAGAAAAAACAAATCAATGTGGTGCAATAAGATATCCAGTTGTAACATGGTTTAATATAATTACCTTATTAGCTTTACTAGTAATTTGCGTTTATTATGTGATAGATAAGTATAATTTGTTAACTATAGTAATTGGAATGAATCCATTTGTTGCAATTACGATATTAGTAGTGGTATTCATTAGCTTTTTATTATTATTGATTTATATGTTAAATAGGTTATTAAAGGTAGAATGTAAGTATGAATATAATGATAATCATTTTTCTAAATTTACAGGTATTTTTGGAAGTAAATATACAAAGAAAAAGTAAGTATGTGTGAGCTAAATAGATATATATTTTAGCATATACTTAAAATCTGGAATTAATAATGAGTTATTTTAGAATAAATTAGGAAACCTCCTCTGGTGTGAAAACATTAAGGGGAGGTTTTGTTATTAAAATAAAATTAAAGAAGTATAGATACAATGAGTAGGGATAGTAGATTGTTTTGTAAAAAAGTGTAAGAGGAATTATTTGTTGTTTATAGAATAATACTTTATGTAAGGATATACAAGAGAGAAGGGGATGGGTGTATGAGAAAAATATTATTTTGTAACATAGCATGGATGAAGAGATATGAGGGAGTTAGTAAGGATGATGTTCCACAAAATGGTGGGAGATGGGTTGATGAAAATCAAAGTGCAAATGAAGAGTTTAACTTTAGGCCAATTAGTATAGAGGGAGAAGATGAGGATTATTATTTTGGTTCTGTTGAGACAAAATCTACTAATGGTAAGGAGTCAAATCAGCTTCATATTGAAAAAATTAATGGAAGTAATATTTCTATTAATACTGAGTCAATTAATGAGGTGTTAGTTGTTTGGTGTGCTAAGTCAGATTGTAATGATTTTACTTCTATAGTTGGTTGGTACAAGGATGCAACAGTATATAGGGATTATTTGACTTTGGAACTTAAGGATGAGGATGAACAGGTATATAATGTTGAAGCAAAGGCAAAGGATTGTGTATTATTGCCTTTAAGATTAAGAAATAGAAGAACAATGTGGTATGTTCCAAGAAAGGGGAAGAAAAATTCTCCTTCTTATGGTTTTGGACAATCAAATGTATGGTATGCTAATGATTTTGAAAGTAATGTACATTTAAAGAGTTATTTAGAGAAAATTATTGACCAAATAGATAATTATAGTGATGAAAATATGTTGTTGATTGGTGAATAGAGTATATATTGTATTATTACAGTGGTTTATAGAGTTATCAATAAGTATATTATCATAGAATAATAAATAAGCCTTCTCTTAGATAAAATATATTAAGGGGAGGCTTTACTAGTACTTATATGTTGAAGGAATTGAGGCAAGTTAAATGTTATTTTCATTTAAAGAGAAGCAATTTATTGATTGGGATACGGTAAATAGGTTGATTGATGAAAATAAAGATTTTAAGCAGTTTATATATGATTTGACTGAAGATATAAAGGTTGGTAAAGTTAAAAGCTCTTATGATGATTTAATGGAAGAGGATGAGTACCAGAATAAGTAAAGTAAAAGTGAAGTCACAGAAGTAATAGTGGCTTCATTTTTTATTATATTAAACACTTTGTAATAGTAACATCTCTTTATCTTAGGAAACTGAAATTTATTATAATCAAATATATGTTTACTATGAGTTTTAAAAAAGTATATGAAGAAGGACAACGATTATTATGAAAGAGAATAAATGGAAGAAGGGAGATAAATAGATAATAAAATTTAACTTTTGAAGTTTATTTAATAATAAAGTGGACATAATTTAAGAAGAAGTTAATGGAAAGGAGGTTCTTAAAATGGATGTACTAAAAGAATATATATTAAGAGATAAATGGTATAAGTCATATTGCAGATTTCATAGAATTTTTTATTATTGGGTTAATACAGCATATAAAGATCAGTACGAAGAAAACTTTTGTTTTGATATTGAATGTAAAAAAGAAATAGCAGATTTAAAAGTATATGATTTAGAAGCAATGATAAATATAATATTGGAAGAAGATGAAGAGAATATTTACAAAAAAATTAATGAGTATTCTAAAGGTAATATAAGGGTATATAATTTATATAACAATAATGATATTCTTGTAATATAAATTTAAAAAAAGAAATTAATGTAGTCAGGGTCATTATTGTAGGTAAGGTTAAATGAAAAACTAACTTCCGTTTTAGCGTAAGCTATTGTAACTGCAAGGGTAAAGTCAGTTTTATGTCTTGAATTTAGTGGTCAAAAGATTAAAAATAAGCTATAATTTCTGTAAGAAGATCATTTTTTAGGGT
>JBOFVP010000284.1:0-1579 GCA_051653165.1 Clostridium sp. | reverse complement strand
TATCAAGTTCTTATCTTTATTTTTACTTTTTATTAATTCTAAATATTCATTATGCTGCTCTAATAATAAAACCTTATCTTTCTTTAACTCTGCTAAAAGTCTCATTCTATTATAATGCGTGCTTATATTAGCTATTGCCTCCCAAACTTCACCTTTATCTGTTCCCTGAAATAATAGCTTATGGAACTCCTTATCTAAATGATGAAATTCAATTAGATTATCTTTTTTATTTATAATTAACTTTTGTACAAATAAACATTTTTCCATCTCAATCATACAGTTCTCTGAAAATGAATCACAAGCTTGCTCTATTACTTCCTTTTCCAAATTATATCTCATAAATACCGCTTGCTCTATTAATTTTAGATCAATTAATGAAACATACGTACCAGCTTGAGGTTTTACTTCTATCAACTTTTCATTCTTTAGTTTTGATAAAACCTCTCTAATTGGTGTTCTAGATAAATTTAGTTTTTTAGCTAAATCTGACTCACTTAAAAGTTCCCCTGGCTTTAACTCTAAGCTCATAATATTATCCTTGATTACTCTATACGCATAATCTTTAGTTGTTTCTTCTTTTAATTTTTCATAAAGTATCACTTAAAATTCACTCCTTATACTATTCTTGCTTATTAAATATTCTAATAATTATTATATCACACGAAAAAAAATGTAGATATAATTTTAAATTATATATACACTTTTAAAATGGTATTCTCACTATATAATACCACATTACATATGTGAAAATACCATATTATTTAACTATTTATTCTTATATCCAAAATTAGGTATGCTAGTCCATCTTTCACGTAATGAATGTGCAATCATTTTTGGCTTTCTATCTCTTGTAAATATTCCCTTTTTATTTCCTTGCACTCTTATAATTCCTTGGCTAGTTGCAAAGTCTGCAAAATTCCAAACTTGTTCTCCAACGAAGTTTTCAAATTCATCTACAACCTCATGGTTTGCTTTATAATACTCTACTTGATATTCCTCTGTAAACATAACAGGTACTGTATCATGCATTCCTGCAACTGTATCAGCTCCATACTCTGTAAACATTATTGGTTTTCCTTTACATCTTTCATTCCAACCTTGAAGTTCTTTTCTTAACATTGTTTTAGCTTCTTCTAAATCTCCACCTGATGCATACCAACCATAGTATCTATTTAAGCATAATACATCTACTATATCTCCAACTTGACAATTTTCTGGAACTGACATCATATGTGTTACAACTGTAACTGGTCTTTTTTGTGGATCTAACTCTCTTGTAAGGTTTATTAATGGCTCAAAATATTCCTTTGCACCTACTTCTTCTGATGCTGGCTCATTGGCAACAGACCACATAACAACTGAGGCATGATTCTTATCTCTTGCTACTAACTCTCTTAATACTTGTTCATGAGCTTCCTTAGTTCCAATTTCTTTCCAAGTGTCTCTTTTTTCTCCCCCACCAAACAATGATGTTGCCATGAAGTTAAGATGAAGTCCTACTCCTGGTGTTTCATCAATTATTACAATACCTTCTCTATCTGCTAATCTCATTATTTCTTCTGAATATGGATAATGTGCT
>JBOFVP010000283.1:0-28715 GCA_051653165.1 Clostridium sp. | reverse complement strand
TTAAATTATTGTGAAACAGGATACTAATATTGGTATCCTATTTTTATTTGATTGCTAATTTACCTAATAATATGGAATTATCATTTTTAAGTTTTTTATTCTCTTGTTCTAAAGATTGTATTCTTCTTTTAAGGGATTCTATTACTCTATCCTTAGAAGTTTCTGTAAAGGTTTGTTTTTGAGATATTACTCTCATTTTCTTATTCTGTTTATTTATAGCCTTATTTATTGGCTCTAAAAGTTCATCTTTATAAGTATATAAAAAAGTTTTACTAACACCTGCTCTACGGCATATTTCAGCCTTTGAGATAGGATTGTTTAAAGGGTCATCTAATAACTCTAATTCTTTTAATACAGATAAAATTGCTTGTTTTTTAAAATCACTTTCTTGTTTTTTTAGTCTAATTATCTCTGATGTATTAGGATTTTTATTACCCATTATTGTACCCCCTTAATATAAAAATGCTTTGAAGCTTCAAAGGTTTCACCTTTATTAATTATCTCTAAAGCAACTGTGTAAAATCTAACTATTTTATCAAATTCTTCTACTTTTTCATTTAATCCCATTCTTACAGCATTATTCTTGTGGATGGTTTCACTTTCTATAGTGTCTTTAACAGCCTGCAAGTGTCTTGGATATATCTTTTTCTTAACACAAGTCTTACAAGCCATATGAGGACATGAGGGCATTTTATAGGGGTGTTCACAACAACCATCACCAAGTTCAAACACCCCTATAATTTTATTCTTAACCCATTTATTATCATATAAATATTCTTCTTCCGATAAGTTATTCTTTATATCAGTAGCATAAGATTGGCTTAGTTTTTCTTTAAATTCTTTCTTTAATCTTTGCTGATATACCTTGATGTATTTTTCTGTCATAGCCACAGAAGAATGTCCTAAAAACTCTTTAACAGCATAAATATCAACTCCTGCGTCAATCATTTCAGTTGCTACTGTATGCCTAAATTGATGTGCTGATATTTTATATACACTACCATCAATATTTTTAAGCGGTATTTTATTACATATATTAGGTAAAACAACATTGTCATTAAACATATCATATTTAACACTCTCAACTACAGGACTTCCGCTATTGTCTAAAATAATATTTCCTTTTCTTAAACCTCGTTTATCCATCTTAATTTCTCTAAATAGATATTTATATCCGTCTGGAGCAGGAGCAAGTTCCTTAACTCTTTCAAGTTGTCTTAATATTGCACTTTCAACTATATTAGTTCCTTTAGAATCTTTTAGGTGTGCTAAAGGTATTCTTAAATCCTTTGGAATTTTTGCTATACGATGGTCTAAATAGAGCATTGGGTCTCCATCTAAATCGTATTGGAGACATTCCTTACTTTTATCCTTATGTTCAGAAATAAGATGGCAAATATCTTCAAATCTTCTTCCTGTATTTCTTATAATAATAATTAAATCCCAATATTGGGGTTCTATTATTGGAGTAGGTTTATTATCTTCTAATAATGGAATAACTATATTCTCAATATAATCGTCTAATTGTATTTTTATATTTGGAGGTATAGGTCTCGGTAATGTTTCTTCAGTTTTAGGCATGTCATATTTGTTCAATAATCCAATAGAAGGAGCGTTATCCCATTTATTATAATACATATACTCAAACATTGATTTAACTGTTTCTAATGACATTCGTTTATATTTTTGCGAACATTTCATATTCGCAAGTATTGGCTCAATATGTAGTTCTCTTTGTAATTCATTTAATGAATTCATATGTGGGAATAACTCATACATAGAATAAAAAAAAATAACACTTACTCTAAGAACACGTTCAAAATTCAGTGCTTTCCAATTAGAAAGCATATTTTTAAAATACCTTTTAATTACTTTTCTGATAGAAACATTTTTGATTTTAGTAAAATTAATTATAAACATGAAAGAGTTTGTATGCCTTGGATATTCCTCAAAAAGTCTTCTCATATCCCACATATCACTTTTAAGATATTCTTCTCTTTCTTTTGGATTTTTAATGTATTCGACATCATTGTGAGAAGGATAATTGTCATTATTTAATCTTGTATTACCCCCAATACTTTCAAGCAAATCAGCAAATCTTTTGTCCTTAATGGCTTTATACCAAGAACTTGAAGATTTAAATCCTGCTAACTCACATATTTCATTGTATTTCTTATTCTTGTTCTCCTCATTTTTTAAAACTTCAAAGAATTTCTTTTGAGATTTGGTCATCCATGAGGTATCAATATTATCTATTGGAAAATTTATAATTTCACTTGATAGTGTATTATCTATTAAAATTTTATCTGCCAATTCCATAATTCCTATCCCTTTCTCTTTTGATTTTTATGTTCCTGTAACCTCTGATACTCTTTCTTATAATCCTCTGGTCTTAAATGAGCATATATTTCCATAGTAGTAGTTACACTTAAATGTCCAAGTCTTTTAGATATATATTCCCAATTAATTTGTTCACCTTTACTTATATACTCTCTTGCAAGTTCTGTTGCATGAGTATGTCTTAGCATATGTGGGTGTATTTTAATTCCCGTTTTTTTACTGTAATATTTAAACATAGAATCAAGAGTTGATTTAGTCATTGCGTGTCCATTATCTAATGGTGTATTACTATTTACTACAACAAATAAAAAGTCATTATCAGCATTACTTTCTAACCATTCAGAACTTATATATCTATCTATTAACGCCATTAAATCAGTTGGTAAATGAACGAATCTATCTCTACCATACCCAGCCTTTGCTCTCGAACCATTAGTATTATCTGCTCTAAATCTAACCCATAGACCTTCTTCTGCAAAATCTATATCCTCTAAATGAATTCCAAGTAATTCATTTGACCTAAACCCACCTTCTTTTAAACATAGTAGTATTATTTTATCTCTCAATAGATTTACACTATCTAAAAACCTCTTAAAATCCTTTTGCTCTACAGTTTTAGGAATAGTTTTTGGCACTTTTGATTTTAAAGTGTTTACCTGTATGGTTCTGTTATGTCTTGTATGTGCTAACATATCTTTATCTCTCATTGATTGAGTTATCATAACATTTCTATAAACAACAGGATTTTCTTTGATTTTATTACTTGCTTTAAGCCATAGATATAAAGAACTAACTCTACTTATTATTCCATTTGTAGTAGTTACACTTAATGAATCTTCAATATAATCAAACTCTATATCATAATTTAATACTTCTATATTTTCATAAAATCTATATGGGTTCTTTAGCCATAATTTAAATTGTGCTAATATGTCAGGCTTTCCGTCAATGTCGAGTATATCTAAATTTTTACTTCTTAAAAATACGATAAAATACCAAAATTGATAGCAGTAAGATTTTACTGTGTTAGGAGATACTTCTCTTTCTGCTCTTGCCTGTATCATATTCAAATATTCCTTAACTAAAGTTATAAAGTTATATTTATCATCAACCAAATAGTACATTAGACCTAAATCTGTTTGTGCTGGTACTATTCTAATTATTTCATACCAATTATCTTTAATGCTTTTTTCTTTACCTGCCGTCATCTCTTTTGTACCTCTCTAAAATATTCTTCTAACTTATGTTTCCCTTATCTTATTAATCTATACTAACTTTATTTAACCTTTAATTACTATCTACTATTCACATATAATTTTAGATATAAAAATAAGGTAAGTTATATCTTTTATAACTTACCTTACTGTTATTTTTTATATACTATTAACTTATGGAACTTCTTTTTTTTATGCTTCAATAGTTTCCCATTCTTCATATAGTTTTTCAAGAATCTCTTCCTCTTTTTTAATTTCAGCATTTACTCTTTGTGACTCATTAGGATTAGAATAAACTGCTTCTAAGCATAAATCCTCATTTAATTTTTCTATATTCTCTTCAACCTTAGCAATAAGCTTCTCAACCTCTTTAATTCTTAGCTTCTTTGCCTTTTCTTCTTTTTCTTGGTCTCTCTTTTTCTTCTTTTCATCTTTTATTTGAGTTTTAGTTTTCCCTGAAGCTAAATCCTCTATAGCTTGGAATCTATTTGGATTCTTCTTTTTTTCAACAAAATAGCTATAATTACCTAAATATTCATTAACTCCATCTTCCTTTAACTCTAATATTCTATTAATAACCTTATTTAAGAAATATCTATCATGCGAAATTACTATCATAGTTCCATCATAACTAATAATAGCATCCTCTAAAGCCTCTCTAGATAATATATCTAAGTGATTTGTAGGTTCATCTAATAATAACAGATTTGATTTAGATAACATTAATTTTAAAAGATTTATTCTACACTTTTCTCCACCACTAAGTTTTTCAATAACATTAAAAACATCTTCTCCTTTAAATAAAAATGATGCTAATGCATTTCTAACCTTTGTTAATGTTAAATTAGGAAACTCATCCCAAACCTCATCAATTATAGTTTTTGAATAATCTAAGTTTGATTGTTCTTGGTCATAATATCCAATATTAACATTAGTACCTAATGAAACAAATCCTGTATCACTTTCAACCTTATCCATTATTATATTAAACAGGGTTGTTTTTCCTCTTCCATTCTCACCAATTAGAGCTACCTTTTCTCCCCTCTTTAGTTCCATATTTAAACCACTAAATAACTTTTTTTCACCATAAGCCTTACTTAATCTCTCTACATGAAGCACATCATATCCACTCTTCACCATAGTTTCAAAGGCAATTTTTGTAGCTTCTTTATCAATATCAGGTTCATCTAATAATTCAATTTTATTTAAGGCTTTTTCTCTACTTTCAGCAGCTCTTATACTCTTTTCCCTGTTAAAAGATCTAAATCTTTCTATTATAGCCTCTTGTCTTTTTATTTCTGCCTGTTGAATTTCAAAGGCTTTCTTTTGAGATTCTATGTCCTTCTCTCTTAAGTCTAAGAACTTAGTATAAGATGCATTATAACAATTAACATGACCATTAATAACCTGGAATGTTCTATTAGTTACTGAATCTAGAAAGAACCTATCATGTGATATTACTAAAACAGTACCCTTATATGTTTTTAAATACTCCTCAAGCCACTCTATAGCTTCTAAGTCTAAATGATTTGTAGGCTCATCTAATAATAATATATCAGGAGAAAGTAATAATAGCTTACAAAGTGCTACCCTTGTTTTTTGTCCTCCGCTTAATTTAGATATAACTTTATTAAAGTCATCTTCTAAAAAGCCTAGACCCTTAAGTACTCTTGCTATTTCACCTTTATAAGTATATCCACCTCTATGACTATATAAATCCTGACAATTAGTATAGTCTTTAATCACCTTTTCATGATAAGCAGCATTCTTCTCATTATAAGGTTCACCCATTTTTATCTCTAACTCTCTAAGCTTATTTTCCATAGAAGTTAATTGACTAAATACCTTCAGCATTTCATCATATACTGTACACTGAAAATCTAAATCTAAATGCTGCGATAAATATCCTAGTGTTTTATTTTTATCAATAAATAATTCTCCATCATCTTGTTGCAAATCTTTGCTAATTATTTTAAACAAGGTTGATTTACCTTCCCCATTAGAACCAATAATACCTATTTTGTCCCCTTCATTTATTGAAAAAGTAACATCCTTTAATACTTCTTTTATTCCAAAACTTAAACTAATTTCCTTACAACTTAAAACTATCATTTTATCCTCCAAATTTAACATAAGGATTATATATAAGTTTTAACTACTTATCTCTTATGATTAATCCTTCATAAACTTATATATTATGCAATATTCTATATTTTATTATACTATTTATATTATATCTAATCAAATAAAGGAGTGCTATTGCACTCCTCTAATATTATTAATTATAAAAACTTCTTCATACTCATTTGAGTCGCTTATATTAACCTCATTCCACTTCTTATAAATAGGTTTTTCAAAAAACTTTTTATCAATTATCTCAATCACTCTATAATTTCCACACTCCAAATTTGTAAATATTACAACACCATTTATATCAGATATTGCACTTCTAACCAATCTAGGTGATACTCCATTAGTTACATATAGATTAATTTTAACTCCTGTTAAAGGTTCTCCTCCGATTCCTTTTAAAGAAGCAACAACCTTTATTATTCCATTTACACTTCTATCAACCTTTACATTTTCGTGAAACTTATTTTTCTTTACATCTTCATGCATAACCTTGCTACTATGTTTATATTCATTTTTCGTCTTACCACCAAATATTGGACTCTCATCGCCACATGAAAAATTCTCTTGTTCCCCATTTCCATATGTTACACTAAAATTAAGCTTTATATTTTCATTATTTTCTTTATACTGATGTAATACCTCAACCTCTTTTTGTGCGTTAAGTATATAATCATGTAATATAGGGTCTGACTTATCCATATTAGTAATATAATGCTTTGTTTTATCATTACCTTTCAAAGTAAAAAACCTCCCTAGCTTCTATATACTTTTAAAGTATGAAAAACTAGGTACTTTTGTGATAATTTAATTTTCCATTATAATATTGGTAATAATAATTCACCTAACATATTCATAAGATTTAATTCCTTAAAGTTAAACTCCCTCTCATTAACTGAGACCCATGCATAAAGCACTGCTTTAACTTCCCCATCATAAATAATTGGAGTTATACATACAGATTTCCAATCATAATTATTACATTTATGCTCAATTAAATTATCCCAATCAACTGTATATAGTCCCTTTTTATTATTTATAACATCTGAAATTAATTTCTTATTTAAAGCAATGTTTTCTATTCTATCATCATCATAATTATCTATTAATTTAACGCCTTCACTTTTTATTATGGTTCTTATTACCTCTAGAGTCTTACTTATCTTTATTGATTTCTCATCATTTCCTCTAGAAATATCTAATATATCCATTATTGCTCCAATACTATCATAATCCTTCTTAGAATCTCCAGTTAATATTCCAGTTAATTTATTATTAAAACTTGATTTATTATTTAAAGCCTTATCCCAACAACAAACACAATTTTTCCCAAGAGATTTCGCCTTATATAAAGCCTGATCTGCTTTACTAATAAGCTCCTCTGATCTTAAACTATGATTTGGATATAAAGATACCCCCATACTTATGGTTACATCCCTTCTACTCCCTAACAGTTCACTCGTTTGAACCTTCTCTCTTATTTTATTTGCTTTTTTAATTAAATCATCCTCATCTGTATACTCAATCAAAATTACAAACTCTTCTCCACCATATCGTCCCAATATATTAGTGCCAGATAATTGACTTTCTACAGTATTAACTAATTTTTTAAGAACATCATCTCCAACTTGGTGACCATACTTATCATTTATACCCTTAAAGTTATCTATATCAAATAAAATTAATGCAAACTTTTTATTATTTTCTTTTGAATAATCAAGTTGATTTTCTATTTTTTCTTCAAGATTTTTTCTATTTAATACACCTGTTAATTTATCAAGTGTAGAGTTAACGGTTAAATTATATTGATTCAAAAGAAATATTATTAATGGCTCTATTTCCTTTAACTGTTGCATTGCTAATTCATTAAAATTATTTAATGAACTATTTGATATTAATATTATTTTACCATTTACAGTCTCAGAATTATTGCCATTTAATATTCTATTAGTAAATTTGTTATACATAATTGCCTTTGCAATATTATATGTATTACCCATATAACTTTTAACATTCAAATCTTCTTTTGATAATATTGCATTATCTCCATTAAACTTTAATTCACTTAATCTAATAATTTCATCTTTACTTTCAAATCCATAAGAGTACATAACCTTAGTAGTAGCATTCTTTAATGTATATGTTAATGATACTTTATCAGCTAATGTCACCCTTGAAATGTATCTTACTATTATTTCTATATTTTTTTGAATATCACCTGTAAAACTCTTCGTGACATCCTCCAATGTTTTAATAGTATTAAAATACATGGCATCATAATTATTATGCAACAGAGATAATATATCAGTGTTTCCTAATAAAACATCAACCTCTAATTTTTTATTTAACTCATATAACTCTTCCACAGTATTTAAATTAAATACTGTGTCTAGTGAACTATTTATACCTAACTTATTTTTAATTATATCTATACAAGCATTTACCACCTTTAAATACAATCCTTTATTAACAAAATAAAGAACATCATCATGGTTAATTACATTAGTCATTGATTTAAATATCATTAAAGATTCATAGTAATATTTAAAAGCTTGAACATAACATTTATTATTTTCATAACTTTTGCCAACAAGATAATATACCTTTGCTAATAGAATAGGATTATTAACCCTACTCCCCGTTCTTAAAGCTTTAGATATTAGATGACTAGTTGAATATTTGTTAATAAGCAATTCTATATATGCCATTTTTAACTGTACATTTTCTTCTTTAGGAATAATTTTATAATTTTTATATAACTCCATTGCTTTTTCATGATATCCTAATTCATAAAGCACCTCAATCGTTGATAATACTACATCTATTTTATAATCATCCTTTTTAATTTTATTTACACAGGAAGTTATATTACCAACAATCTCTTCAACCTCTACTTGTGATGTAGCTCTATATAATAATATCAAGTAATAGGTGGTTCTATTAATTAATGAACTAATAATATGGCTTTTATCATTCTTAACTTTAGAAAATATTTCAATGTCATCATGCTTATATAATTGAAGGTTGTACATCATTTTGAATCCATTATATTCATTATATATATCAAATCTGATGTTTCTTCTTTCCTTATATTCATAAGTTATATTTATATACTTAGAAGCTTCTGCAATATTTCCAATTCTAATATATAAATCACTTAATAAAAATGCTGCATGAACTATACTAGTTCCATCATCTATTTCTCTACTATCCTTTAATATTCCTAACAATAATTCTTCTGCCTCTTTAAATTTTCTAGAATATATATATATTTCAGATAAATTAATGGCTACAATGAATTTTACTGAATGTATTTTATTTTTTCTAGCAATATCTATAATATTGCTATAGATAGCTATAGCCCTTTCACTATCTTGATATACCTCTTCTGCAATAGCTCCAATATTCAACTGTGAGGTTAAATATTTATCTATATACTTATCTTTTTCAAAAAAATCAGCAGCTATCTTAAAGCATTCTTCACTTTTCTTTAATTCCCGTTTTACAAAGTATACGCATCCTGTAATTAATGCAATATTTGCCTCAATATCTAAATATTCTCCTAAAGAAAACTTTTTACTCTCCTCAATAGCAGCTAATGACTTATCTAATTTCTTTGTTTGAAAGTAATATACAGCCTTAGCATAATAATTTAACATAGTGCCTTTTGGGAAGTTCACTTTATTCAAATTATTCTCACTTGCATTTATTGCTTCTTTTAATTTGTTTACATCTCCATTTCTTCCTAATATAATGCCTATACTTAATTGAGCATATATCAATATTTCTAAGGTATTAACCTCTATTGCAAGATCTCTTGCGAGTTTATAGTATCTTAGAGCTTTATCCTTCTGTCCTTTGTTATTATGTATATCACCAATTTTTAAACATATTGTTGCTCCATCTTCTTTTTCGCAATACTTCAATGCTCTTTTATAATATTTTTTAGCCTCTTTGTAATTTGCAAGTGATTCACATATAGTAGCACACCTTTGAGAATAATATATAAATTTTTTTATTTGTTTTGAATACTCTAAATGTAAAAGTAACTCCTCTAAATATTTATCAAGATAATTACTTGGCAACCCCTCAATTATTTTTGAAGCCTCTTTATGTAGCTCCGTTCTTTTCTCAGGTAATATTTTCATGTATATATACTTCTTTGTTAATAAATTTGAAAAATCTATCAAAATACCATAATCGCCTATTTTTTCAATTAAAATACCTTTTACTTTTAAGTTATTATATGCTTCTAAATAACTTTGATTATTAATAATATCACTAATTATTATTTCTTCTAAAAGTGCGTTTTGATAAATACTTAACTTTTGTAATATTTCAATCTCATTTTCTTCTATATACTTTACTTCATCCCTAATATATCTCTCAATACTTCTAGGAAGAGTTATATTATCAACTTTTAAAGTGGTTTCCCACTTTCCACTCTCTTTATTAAAAAATAGAATTCCTTGATTATAATATTCCTTAATTACCTCAATTATAAAGCTTGGATTACCAAGAGTTTCTTTGTAAATTTCATCACATAAATAATTAATATCACAACTTGTATTTAAAACCCTTCTTATAAGCACCTTACTTTCATATTCATCTAAATAATCAACCTTATATGCCTCTACATAACTATTTGAGCTAATAGCCTCCACTGAAGACATAATTAGAAGTATATTTTTTAAATTTTCTTTTCTATTAATTAAATATTTTATAAAGTCATAGAAAAAAGTATCCTTTCTTTTTACATCATCAATAATTAAAACAACAGGACAATTTGTAGAATATTCAACTATAAGCTTAGTTACCCTATTAATAATTCGTAAACTCTCATTTCTATCTATCATGTAGTTTTTACTATCAATAAGTTCTAAAAATTTACTAATATAATAATTATATTCCTCTGACCCTTGTTTATCTGTAGCTATTAATGTATTCAATAAAAACTTCTTAATTTCCCCTTTATCAAATTCTTTATCGTATTTAAATCTAATTACAGGAGCAACAAATCTATTACTTATGCTATATTGTATTGTAGACAATAACTTAGTTTTTCCTGATCCTACATCTCCAAAGAACACTACAGCTTCACCATACATTCTTCTTTCCATCATTTCACTAAAAACTTTATTTATTTTATTAACTTCATTTTGTCTACCGATTATATCCAAATTTTCCTCTATTGAAGATAATGAATCTATAAAGTATTTTTCACAAACATCCTCTTTAGATATTTCACTCAAAATTGTTATTATATTTGATAACTCTTTTTTAGTTTGAATGTCACTAGATTCTAATATACTATTTAATTTTGATAAATCTTTTGATAAATCTCCAATATTTAAAAATTCTTTTACCATTGATTTTATAAGCATTTTAAATTCCTTAGAATTACCATAATCTTCATATGCATTGCCCTCACGTTCAATACCTTGAGGAAATATCATAGAATCAGCTTTTATTAGTGTTTTAACACTAATTTTTTCAACTTCAAAAGCAATTATACTTTTTAGCTTAATATCAATTTTGTTACTTAAATTCCTATAAATAATAAGATCACTTTTTTTGATTTCATTAAAATAATATCCCTTATGATTCAACGTATTAACTGTAATAGCTAATTTTAATAATAATTCTATTATACTATAAAAATCTGCTGATTTTATGTACTTGTCAGTATCTATTCGATCACCATAATATTCTGTTATATACATATAAGAAGGCACCTCTAATTTAGTACCATCTATTATCCTTACTGCCTTAGCTGACCTTATATTAGTTACATGATTCATATTTAAGCTTTTTAAAACATGAAAATTATTAGTAATATAATCAATAGATTTTTTAAGTAAATCCTCATTCTCAATAAAACTAATTACAACTTTTTTCTGTTTTTTGCTATCATAGGCATTATATGCCACTATACTATTGAATGTACTATTTATACTATCAATTATATACCTCTCATTTACTACTTTCAAAGTTCTCATCCCTCTTTGTTTAATTTGATACTCTTATCATATTATTATTTTTTATCTCTTCATATCTAATAGGTTTAGAATAATAATATCCTTGAACAATATCACACCCATTTTTCTTAAGATATTCTAATTGGTCAATAGTCTCTACGCCCTCAGCTACAACCTTCAAATTAAAATTATGAGATAATTCAATAATTTTTTCTATAATAAACTCACTTTTTCTATCATTACATACATCATCAATAAATGATTTATCAATCTTCAATACATCTATTGGTAATATTTTTAAATAATTTAATGAAGAATATCCAGTTCCAAAATCATCTAATGCAATTGTGAAACCAAGATTTTTTAATCTTATTAGTGTATCAATATTCTTCGTAGTTGACTTCATAATTACACTCTCTGTAATCTCGAACTCTATATTGCTAGATTTTATTTTGTAGTGTTCTAATTGCTCCTTAATAAACTCTACAATATCATCTTCTCTCAACTGAACCTCCGATAAATTTATTGCTAATTTGAAATCACCACTTAATTTATATGTTAATTCTCTGCACTTTTTAAAAGCCTCTTTAATTATGTACTTACCTAAATCTATTATAAGACCTGTATTCTCAGCCACTTCAATAAATTCATTTGGAGGAACATTGCCTAGTTTTTCATTTTCCCATCTTGCTAGACATTCATAACCTATAACCTTCTCTTCCTTAATGTTCACTTTAGGTTGCATCAATAAATAGATCTCATTTTTATAAATTGCTTTTCTAAGTCCCTCAGTTACATCAAACTGTCTATTTATAGTTCTTAATATTTCTTCATCAAAGAATCTATATTGATTTTTTCCTTGCATCTTTGCCTTATACATTGCCATATCAGCTTTCTTAAGTAAAATATTTATATCATCTCCATCTTGAGATAAGATACTTACACCTATACTAACTGAACAAAAAAGATCTTTATTATCTATTTTTAAGGGCTCATTAAATAATTTAATTATGTTTTTTAGGAAAATATGTATTTCTCCTTTATTTTTAATATCTCTTAATGCTAGAACAAACTCATCTCCACCAAACCTTGATAATACACTTTTATGATTTAATTGCCCATATAAGTTTTTGCAAAATTCAGATAGTAGTTTATCTCCTACTTGATGTCCATATGTATCATTTATGTATTTAAAGTTATCTAAATCAATAAATATTATTGCTACCTCTTCATTTATTTCCTTTGATATCCTTATTATTTCTGATACATTTTCTATAAAGTATCTTCTATTAGGAACCCCAGTAGTTTCATCATAATAATTCATAAAGTTGATTTTTACTTCTTTTTGTTTATTATCTGTTATATCTCTTATTGCCCCATAAATTAATGTGTTGTTATTTTCGTAAATCCCTCTACCTCTAAAACTAAACCATATCGTTTCAGATAAATCATTGCATATTCTAAATTCTATATTGAAAAAGTTTTCTTTTTGACTTATAACCTTTTCTAATGTTTCCTTAAATATCTCCTTATCCTTAGGTATTATTTTTTTTATAAGTTCATTTAACATTAACACATTTTCTTCTCTGTTTATTTCTTTAAAATCTTCTATAGCTTTACTTAGATATATTTCCTCTTTTTCAACATTTATACAGTACATTATGTCCATTGTAGCCTCTAAAGCTAATCTATACTTCTTTTCTTCATTTATTAATAGTTCTTTTTCTAATACCAAATTTTGTAGACCTTTTATTTTCTCTTTATACTTTTTATACATCCTTTTCTCTCTAATTACAAATTGTGATTTAATGTAGGCCATCAAAAATCCTAATACAATTGTTGATATTAAAAAAATCTTTCCTATGAAATATTTATAAAAATAGGCCCCTGTAACTAAAAACATGCTAAATATTATGAATATTACTATATTACTTATTCTAATTCGTGATTTATTATTTACCATTTTCTCACTCCCACCATTTCTTAACATAATTTTACCATATTATTTATAAAAATTCATTATCTATATTTATTTTTCAGTATAAGTTTTTATTTTTTAAATAAATGTTAATATATTTAAACTTTTATATAAAAATAACATATGCAAATTATATTGCATATGCTACTTTTATATAACCTTTACTTTCTATTAACTCTATTTAACGCTAAATTAATTATAACACCAGATAGTGCTGCTAAACTTAATCCTGCAATACTTACTGTATTTGTAATATTTATAGCAATATTAATTCCTGTTAATTCTGATAAGAAAGTTGGCCATAATCCAATTATAACAATCACTAATATAGTAATAACATTATTCCAAGTAAATTTCACTTTTTCTATTTTCATAGTCTTTGGACCTACTATTGCAATCATTGAAAATAACATTAAACTTATACCACCCATTACTGGTTCTGGAATACTTCTTATAGCCTCACCAAACTTTGCAACAAAACTTAATAATATTGCAAAAACTGCTGCTATTCTTAATATTGATGGGTCATAATTTCTAGTTACAGCTAATACTCCTGTATTCTCACCATAAGTTGTATTTGCTGGTCCCCCTACACTGGCTGCAAATAATGTTGCAAGTCCATCACCTAACAATGTTCTATTTAATCCTGGATCTTCTATAAAGTTTTTTCCTACAACTTGTCCATTTGTTGTTATATCACCTAAATGTTCCATAAACACTGCAACAACTACCGGTGCTATAATTGCAATTGCACCTATATCAAACTTTGGAAGTGTAAATGCTGGCATTTGGAATAATCCTGCTTGTGCTATTGCTGTTGTGTCTACAAATCCACCCATTAATAACGCCGTAGTATATCCAACTGCAACCCCTATTAATATAGAGACCTGCTTTATAAACCCTTTTCCAAAAAATCTAATTATTAAAGTTGTCCCTAATGTAACTATTGCTAATACATAATTCTTGCTGGCCATATCAAATGCTGTTGGTAATAAATTTACCCCTATAACAAAAATCATTGCACCTACAACATGGGCTGGTAATATTTTTTTAAATTTTTCTACACCAATCTTTTTTATTAAAAATGAAGTTATTACATATATTAAACCTGCTACAAACATTCCACCTTGTGCATATCTAATATCTCCTCCATAAGACTCTTTGACTACCTTGATTACTGCAATAAATGCAAAAGATGATCCCACAAATACTGGCACCTTTCCTTTTGTGCATAAATGAAATATTAATGTTCCAACTCCAGCTGTAAATAATGCTACTGACGGGTCCATTCCCGTTAAAAATGGCACTAAAACTGTTGCTCCAAACATTGCTATTAAGTGTTGAAATGCTAATACGAATCTTAACAACTTAGTTTTTAAGTCATATGATTCCTTTTCTTGGATTTGAGATTCTATAATTTCTGACATAAAAAAATCCTCCCTATTTTATGTTTAAGGAGAAAACTAACTTTCTCCCTTTTGTAGCCTCTCTGGACTACTTTTAAAAGGTAATTTATTATTTTTTAAAGTATATCATCTAAATGCTTTACTATCAACACTTTTTTAAATTTTTATTAATAGTTTGTATAATTCATTAATTTTTTGAACAAGCTAACTTATATTGAAAGTATTTATTATTTAAAAGAAGGTGATTTTCTTGAAAAAATTTAAAGGTTTTATTTGTTTATTAATAATACTATCGTTGGTTTTTTCTTCTTCTACATTAATATCAAAGGGATTTGATGAACCTATTACTACTCAATCAGATGAAAAAGTAATTTATCTAACCTTTGATGACGGTCCTGCTGGGAAAGTTACTGAAAATGTACTTAATACATTAAAAAAACATGATATTAAGGCAACATTTTTCCTTATTGGTAGTCAAATTAAAGGTCAAGAAGCTATTTTAAAACGTATGGTTGATGAAGGGCATACTCTTGGACTTCATAGTATGACCCATAATAGGGATTCTCTTTATTCATCAAATGCAGGCTTTATTAAAGAAATGAAGGCTACCCAAGATGTTATATTACAAGCAACAAATATTAAAGCTACTGTTTTACGTTTTCCATTTGGGTGTAACAATAGTACTTATAAATTAAAAGAATCCTTAGTTAATACTATTCATGACAATGGAATGAAAATATATGACTGGAACTTAGATAGCGGAGATGGTGCAAATTCTTATGCCTCTCCAGATACATTTATTAACAAGTCATGCTCTAGTAATAAGAATGAAATAGTTTTACTTATGCATTGTGGATATATAAATAAAAATTCAGCCATAGCTCTTGAACCAATAATTAAACACTATAAAAATAAAGGATATACCTTTAAAGCAATAACCGAAGATACTCCAGAGGTATATCATTACTATAAAAAGTAATAGAAATGAAGAGCTACGAATTTTCGTAGCTCCTTTTAATTATCCTTGTAAAGCCTTATAGTGACCTGTTTTTTCTACTATTTTATACATAGCCATTCCAACTATGCCATTTATTGCAGCCGTACCTCCAACTACAGGTAACATAATTAAAAATGGCATCTCTACTCCCATAACAAATATCATTGAAGATACAAATATTGTTCCACTTATAAATGTTCCTACAACTAATAAAACCCCTGCTTCTATATATCTATTAACTCTATTCTTAGTCATTAATAAGAACAAATACATTATATTACAAGTTATCAATTTATCTAAAATATTAGGTAGTTGTCCACCTGGTGACTTTGTTGTTAATGCCGTAAACACTCCTACAATCAATCCTGTTATTAATGTAGTTTTATAATCCCTATTAGTTAGCATAATAATAAACATCACTGCTAAAGCAAAGTCTGGTTGAATTGTTAATCCTAGTGCAGGCGTAATTTGGTGTAACACTATCCCTATAGCTATTAAAATTGCATTTGTTATCATTGTTTTTGTTTTCATTGTTAATTCCTCCTAAAATTTAATCATCTAATCTTTATACCACCACTCAGTTCATACCATATCTAATCACGCTCCTTAAATTTATACATTAAAAAATCCGTCCTATAAAAAACTTATAGGACGGATGTATATCCGTGGTACCACCTAAATTGCATATAAATATGCCACTTATTAACTCGAGCACTAACATACTCTATTTGCTATAACGTGCAACCCACGGCTTGACTACTTTTCTTATAAAGAATTTCATTTTGCTCCTAAGAGGCCCATTCACCATTAGCTACAGTACTGATATTCCACCATCATCAGCTCTCTTTAACCCTACACCTGGTTACTATCCCTCATCACAGGATTTATTATTCATCTTAATTATATATTATACACATTCTTCCATTTTGTCAACTGTTTTTTTCCTATAAATTACAAAATATAATAGCCCAACTAAAATAATTCCCTTAAACATTGAAGTAATACTAATACTCCACCATACTCCGTTAATGCTCATCCCTAAGGCAGCAACTAACATAGCAGCAGGTACTCTTAATCCAGTAAATATTATTCCGACAGTTGATGGGAAAATTGTTTTACCAAGTCCATTAAACACTCCAGCAGTTGTAATTTCTAAACACATAAATAATTGTGAATAACCAAGTATCTTAAGATAATCTATTCCTTGAATTATTGCCTCTTCTTCTGGTATGAAAATTGAGAACACCTTGTCGCCAAAGAATACAAATAATCCAGTTGCAAACAATCCTATTATTGCTGATAGCACAATTGTTGCTCCGTATCCTTTAAAGATTCTATCCCACTTCTTGGCTCCATAGTTCTGTCCAACAAATGTAGTTAACGCAGTTGAGAATCCTCCAGCTGTCATCCATGATATAGCTTCAATTTGTGAACCTACCTTTTGAACTGCAATTGCAGTAGCTCCCCACTCTGCTATAACTCTTCCAATTACCATGGCAAAAATTGAGAAACACCCTTCTTGTAACGCTGTAGGTAAGCCAACCTTTACAATCTTCTTAACTATCTCTTTATCATAACCTTTAAAAATATCTGTTCCAAAATGATATCCATTTTTCTTATAGGCATATATAAAAATTAATGTTACTACAATTTGTGCCATTACAGTTGCAATTGCAGCCCCTGCTGCTCCTAATGCAGGAATCTTTCCAAATCCAAATATGAAAAACGGATCAAACACTAAATTAAACAAAAGCCCAATTGTATTAACTAAAAATGGTGTTTTACTATTTCCTGATGCATTAAAAATACTTGTAAATATAGGATTTATAAAATAAAAAGGCATTCCCATTGCTACAATTGTTAAATAATCCTTAGCCATAGAAATAATATTTTCATCCCCAAGATTAAAGAATCCAATTAATCCACTCTTAAAAATTATTAAAAACAATCCATATCCAATAGAAAGTATTACATTTAATATAATTGCATTTTTTATATACTTATCTCTACTTTCAAAGTCTCCCTTTCCAATAGATTGAGATACTCCAACCTCTGCTCCAATTTTACTTATAAATACCAACGACATTGCAAACCATGGGAAGAACCCAGCTGTTCCTACTGCTGCAACAGCATCACTACCTACTCTACCTATCCAAATCATATCAATCATGTTATAAGCCATTTGGATAAAAGATGTTCCTAATATAGGAAGTGCTAAAGCTATTAAAACCTTAAATATATGTCCATTAGTTAAATCTACTCTTTTTTTCATATGTTTTTGCCCCCTTTTATTATTAAACAATAAAAAAAGTGGGAATCCCACTTTTTTCTTATTATACATTGTAAATTTCAAATTATATTATACATTTCTTAAAGATAAAAATCTATACATTTTAAAAATTATTGATTAGATTCCTTTTGTTGCTCTAATTCCTTTTTCCTCTTTTGGTCATTTACTAAAGTTGCAACTAAAGCTGCTGTTGCTGCTGCAAGTACAGTGTACTTTCCTAACTTCTTTAACTTCATATCAAAACCTCCTATTTAAAAGCATTTTCTTCCATTGAATATTCATATCCAATAACTTTAAGCTTTTCTTTTAATTCTATTTCACTTATATCTAAATCATAACATAAATCTTCTAAAGAGTCATATTTATCTCTAAGCTTCATATTAATCATACTTAATAAAATATTTGGATCATTAATTCCTAACATAACATCCTCCACTAAAGCTGTGAAAAGCTAATAAGTTCTATATCGTTATCTTTAATATAATTCTTAACCTTTTCTGATGTTAAAACTTTTAATTCCTTATCTCTAATTGAATTATATGCTGTAAAGTTCATTAAATCCTCATCAACATATGCTGGATGAGCCATTACTTCAACAACATCATATTTTCCTTTTAATCCCTCTATTCTATTAATTAAGAAATTTTCATCAATATTTTCCTCATAAAAATCTAGTACTATATAGTCTGGACAAACTACATTCTCATCCCTAACTACATTTAATGCTTCATTATTTGGACATCTCATAGGAACTTTATACTCTTTAGCTAGCTTAACAACTGTTTTAAATACCCCTGGATGGAATGCATAAAAATGATGGTGTCCATCAATATGATTTAACTTCATTCCTGAGCTAATGAATTTTTCAAGCTGAGCTCTTAATTCCTTTTCAACCTCTTCCATCTTAAAATTTTCTGGAACATGATATATTCTTCTATAAAAATCACCATCTTCCTTACAAATAGTACTTACTTCCTCTTTAGCTAATAAAGGTTTACCACATGTTAAAGTTAAATGAATCCCCATTTCAGTTATTCCATTTTCTAAGGCATATTTAATACTCTCATCAAAAGCTGGCATATTAGCCATAGCAGTAGTATCTCTCATTACTCCATCCTTAATTGATTTAACTATACCCTTAGATACTCCAAGACTTAAACCATAATCATCACCATTAATAATTAATTTCATTTTATAAATCCCCCTTTTTCTCTATGTACAGTTCTAAAGCATTAACTATTTTCCCTAAATACTCTGACTCTAACTCTCCAAATCTGCCTTCATTAGGGCTATCTATGTCTAACACTCCAAATACTTTTCCATGTACCACTATCGGAATAACAATCTCAGATAGTGATGCAGAATCACAAGCAATGTGACCTGGAAAATCATGAACATTTTTTACTATTTGAATCTCTTGTTTTTCTGCTGCTGTTCCACAAACCCCTTTACCAAAAGGAATTCTTATGCAAGCTGGCTTACCTTGAAATGGTCCTAATACAAGTTGATTGTTTTTATTTATATAAAACCCTGCCCAATTTATATCATGCATAAAGAAATTAATATAAGCTGATATATTTGAAAGGTTTGCAATTAAATCTTCTTCATCCTTAATTTGATATATAGACGCACCTGCCATCATCTCATAATTTTCTTTTATGTTTTTAGATAATTGTGAATTATCCATATAATCACCCCCACAAAGTTACTATACCATAATATTAACTTAATTTAAACTTTTTCATTACTTAAAATACAATTCTTTATCCCTTCTTATTAAAACAGTAGAAATAATTAATGTTACTCCCTCAACAATTGGAATAGTCATCCAAACTCCTTTTAACCCTAAAATTGTAGCTAAAATTGAAATAGTTATTAACACCAAAACTATTCCTCTTAAGGCTGAAAGAAGTGTAGATATTTTTGATTTTTCTACCGATTGTAAAAACCCTACATTTACAATATTAATGCCCATTACAATAAAGGCTACAAAATATATTCTCAAACCTAGTGATGTTATCTGTAATAACTCTCCCTTTGAGGTTGAAAATATTGATACTATCAATTCTGGTTTTAATAAAGCTATTACAAAGCTAACACTGCCAACAATGAAGGCTACTATCTTAGCCTTTTTATATGTATCTAAAACCCTCTTTAAATTACCAGCACCATAATTCACACTTAAAATTGGTTGAATCCCCTGGGCTATACCATTTAATATAGCAACAACAATTAGAGCTGAATTTGAAATAATACTATAAGCTGATAATCCCAAATCACCTGATATTTTTCCTATTACAATATTAAATATAAAAATTAAAGCACCAGCAGATATCTCTAAAACTAAAGAAGGCATTCCATTTGCAAGAACTCTATGAGCATACTTAAATATATCCATATTAAATGTAAGCCTTATATTATTTTTCTTCATAATAAAATGAGATGTTAATATTAATATAGCAACAATTTGTGCCAATGCAGTTGCAATTGCAGCTCCTCTCATTCCCATTCCTAAAGGCATAATGAATATATAGTCTAATATAATATTAGTTAAATTAGCTGCAATAACTGCCCACATTGACAATTTAGGATTCCCATCATTTCTAACAAAAACATTAAGAATACTTGCCATTATAAATCCTAATGCAGTTATCATTAGAACACCAACATACTCCTTAACTAAGTCTATTGTATTATCCGTTGCTCCAATTGCCCAAGCTAACTCCTCTAAAAATATAGTTCCAAGAAGGGTTATTATTACCCCAATTACAAAGGCTGATACTATAGAAAAAGTAAATATTTTATTAGCTGCATCAAACTTTTTCTTACCAATACTAATTGACAATGCAGTAGCTCCACCAACACCAAACAATAGTCCAATACAACTAAACAAGCTATATATTGGTATTCCAATATTTAATGCTGCCAACCCTAAATTCCCAACTCCCCTTCCTATAAAGAAGGTATCTAAGAAAATACATAACGATAACCCAAGCATTCCAGCAATACTTGGCACCATGTATCTTACCAATAATGAATTAATTTCATCCTTTTGTATATCTATCTTTTTCATTTTTTCTCCTTTATTTGATCCTTTGTTAATCTATTAAAATATAAAACTTATTAATCTGTATTTAGTTTTCCCTATAAAAATAACTATATAATTATTTATACAATAATCCTATGAAAACTTCTCTTGGTAACTTATCATACTTTCCTATTTTTTTCAATATTAATATGATTATCCAATCATTATAACTTTTATGTTATAATAATAATGACCTTAACAAATTACATATATGGGGGTATAATTTATGAAATTTATAGCAATGGATATGGATGGAACCTTACTAAACAATTCACATTCAATCCCAAAAGAAAACTTAGAAGCAATAAAACTTGCTCAATCTAAAGGTGTTTATGCAGTTATTTCAACTGGAAGAGTTTATGAGCATGTTATTGATTTTATTAATAGCCAAGATTTTGAGCCTGATTTTATAATTTCTTCAAATGGAGCTTGTATTACTGATAAAGAAGGTAATTTATTAGTTTCAAGAGAAATTCCAAATGAAATTGTTATAGAAGCTCTAAACTTTTTACATAAAAATGACTATTTCTATTCTTTAGGTACAGATAAAGGAATGATTTCTCCTATTAATGCTGTTGACTTATTAGAAAAAGAAGCTAAAAGACTTTTAGATAAAGATCCTAACGCTGACACTTCACCAGTATATGATTTTCTTGATTATATTAAATCCTTTGAAGATATTGATAAACGTGGAAGAACATTTGAGGAACTATTAAACAATGATAAACCTGTTTATAGCATTCCCGTTTTAGTCTTTGATAAGGAACGTCTTAACTTTGGTAGAAATGGTTTAAGTCATATTAAAGATATTACCTTGGACTCTTCAGCTTTTAATAACTTTGAAATAGTAAGCGCTAGTGCATCTAAAGGTATTTCAGTTTCTTACCTATTAGATATGTTAAATATTTCTCCTGATGAAGCAATGGCAATCGGAGATAACTACAACGATATTTCAATGTTTAAGGTTGTAAAATATAGCATTGCTATGGACAACTCTCCAGAAGATGTTAAAGCACAATGTTATGCAACAACTAAATCTAACATAGAATTTGGAGTTGCACACGCAATTAAAGAATTCATTTTATAGCATAAAGGTGTTGAAGTTATATAGCTTCAACACCTTTATATTATAATTTAATAATCATCTAAGAATGAATGTTTAACTCCATCCTTTTCCCATCCTAGAATGGAATCCATAGATACATTTTCAGCAGCCTTAAATATAGATTTTTCAACTCCATCAAACTTTTCTTTTAATTCCTTTATTAAATCCTTAATTTCATATCTCTTGTTACCGATTTTTTCAGCAGCAACCATACAGGCACAGTTAAGTGGCCATATTCCACAATAATTAGTAAACCTCTTTATATAATCTTCCTCAATAAAATACAATGGTCTTATAAGCTCCATATTTTCAAAATTCTTTGCTTTTAACTTAGGAAGCATTGTTTTAAAGTTTCCTGCATATAAAATATTTAAAAGACTTGTTTCTATTACATCATTATAGTGATGCCCTAGAGCTAATTTATTACATCCTAATTCTTGAGCCTTAGCATATAATGACCCTCTTCTCATTCTTGCACATAAATAACAAGGATAATCCTTAGCCATTTTATCAACAACATTAAATATTCCACCATCATAAATGGTTACTGGAATACCTAGATGTTCACAGTTTTCTATTAATAATGACTTTATTTGAGGGTGATACCCTGGGTCCATTGCTAAAAATACTAATTCAAAGTTCATTTCACCGTGTCTATGCAACTCTTGAAATAACTTTGCCATTAATAAGGAATCCTTCCCCCCTGATATTGCAACAGCAATTTTATCTCCCTCTTCTACTAAATTATATTGTTTTATAGCCTTAACAAACTTGCTCCATATATGCTTTCTATATTTTTTAATTAAGCTTCTTTCAATTTCCTTAAGACTCTTCTTCTCTTCCTCTGGTATAAATCTTTCGCATCCCTGCCCTGCTATGCCACTCATATGCTACACCTCTATCTTAACTTATGTTATATTTTAATATTCAAAATCTCTTATACTCTCACAAATTCTAACCTTTAAAGGATTGTCATTGTTTAACTTTTTATAAGAAACAAATAATTCATTTAGCTCTAAATCAGCTAAATCCACCTTTTTATTACTTAATACAGTTACATTTTCTCCATCAAGAAGAACCTCAACATCATTTTTATCATTATTTATAGAATAACTCATTTGAGCCTTATTCTTAACTCTACTCTTATACTTTTCTTGGAAACTCATTGTCTTTCTAATTTTTTCATAGTCTCCAGCTCCACCTAAGTTAAGACCTGCCATTTTTAACTGCTCATCAAGCATCTCAGTTGGCATTCCATATCTCTCCATAAGCTTCTTTTGCATCTTAATAAATTTATCTTGAGATATATTGTTTTTTTCCATATATGAATGTATTTCTTTTGTAAAATCAGCCATTCCAAGTTGTCCTGCTGACATCTTATAATATAATTCATACATATATCCTTCAAATTTATCTATATCAGTATCCTTTACCTTGTTCTTTAATTCATTAAAATCAATTACTTTTTCGTCCATAAGTAGTCACACTCCTTTTAATACTATTATAATATATATACTCTATTTGTAAAACTGATTTTTTATAGTTCCCTATAAATAAAAGAGGTGAAAAATCACCTCTAACTTAATTCTTTACACTATTATAAACTTCTTCATATAGCTTTAAATTATCCCCTAAATATCCATAAGCTTCACACTTGTCAACTAACTCCTTAGGCATATATGCATTAGGATTATTTTTAATATCATCCTCTTGTGCCTCTCTAGCTAATTTATTTGGAGTTGTATATCCAATCTCCTCTGCAATAGCAAAAGCTGGCTCCTTCTCACATAAGAAATTAATAAAGGCCTCAGCATTATCTTTTTGCTCTGACTCCTTAGGAATAACTAAAGAATCTATCCAGAAATTTGCCCCTTCATTTGGAACAATATACTTAAGATTCTCATGCTCTGCTTCAAGATTTAATCCCTCACCTGACCAAATAACAGCAAAAGCAGCCTCACCTGCTATCATCATATCAAGCATTTCATCAGTTTTCCACGCCTTAATATTAGTAGCATTCAATTCCTTTAACGCTTCCTCAGCTTGCTTTAGCTCATCCTTATTAGTTATGTTAACAGAGTACCCTAAACTCTTTAATGCTACCCCTATAGAATCCCTCATTGAATCCATCATAATAACATTATTTTCATACTTATCATCCCAAAGTATTTTCCAAGAATCCACATTTTCCTTTACTAAATCGGTATTATATAATATACCAATAGTTCCTGACATATATGGAACAGAATATTCATTTTTAGGATCTGCTAATTTTCCTAAATGATCCTCATGTATATTTTCAAAGTTAGGTATTTTTGAAAAATCTAACTTTTGTAACCTATTCTCTTGAATCAACCTTTGAACCATATAATCAGCCGATAATACAACATCATACTTTGAAGTACCTGATGATAACTTTGCATACATTTCCTCAGGTTCTGAATAAGTTTCCATGTTAACCTTTATTCCTGTTTCATCCTCAAAGTCCTTTAATAACCCATCTGGAATATTGGCTGCATAATTAATGAAATTTATTGTTTCCTTCTCTTTATTTCCACACCCTACAAAAATTGTACTAGCAAAAATAAAGCAAAGTAATAAAGCAATATTTTTTATTTTTTTGTTCATCTTAAATTCCTCCTCTGTTATTTAGAAACAAAGTTGTTATTCTTATAGTTCCCTATCTCAACTGTTATTATATATATCTTAGTAATAAAAATCTACCCTTAAATAAAAATACTGTTTGTTCCCAATAAATTGTGTTAATATATAAGTAATAATTTAACAAAGGAGATGTTCTAATGAAGTTATTAGATAAGCTTGAGCGTAAGTTTAAAAAGTTTTATATTCATAACTTAATGCTATACATTGTTATGACTAATGCTATTGTATACTTCTTAATGAGAATGGATGGATTCAGTGGATTTATAAACTCTCTAGCATTATTTCCTTCTAAAGTTCTAGAAGGAGAAGTTTGGAGACTACTAACATTTATTTTTATACCTCCAAACGGTGGGCTATTTACATTATTCTTTTCACTATACTTCTACTATATAGCAGGAAGTGGATTAGAACATGAATGGGGTGGATTCAAGTTTAACATGTACTATCTTTGTGGTATGATTGCTACGATTTTAGTTTCATTTGCTACTGGAATACCAGGAGTACCAACCTTCATTAATCTATCACTATTCCTAGCCTTTGCTAGAATAAATCCAGACATGGAAGTTTTATTATTTTTCTTAATACCACTTAAAATAAAATATTTAGCATGGTTTAACTGGGCAATTATTTTATATCAAGGATTTATGGCAACTATGGATAGTAACTGGGGAATGCTTTTATATATTGTAGCTCCTGTACTTAACTTCTTCTTATTTTTTGGAAAAGATCTTGTTACAAACGGATTTAGGAGAGGATCTTCAATTAAAAGAAAAGCTGAATACAAATCACAATCTACTCCTAAAAAGGATTATTTCCACAAATGTACCGTATGTGGAATTACAGATGTTGATGATCCTGATATGGAATTTAGATACTGTTCAAAATGCAGTGGAAAACATGGATATTGTAAAAATCATATAAATGACCATGAACATATAACAGAATAAAAGAAAAACTCTAGAAATCATTAACGACTCTAGAGTTTTTTATTTTACTTTTTATTTTTCTTTTTGTTATTCTTCTTCTTTTCGTCTTTTCTTACAAAGGCACTAGTTTTAATTTTATTACTGATAGGCCCCTTTTGTGCTGCCTTAAATAATTTCCAGAAACCAACAATATTTAAGAATATTACTGGTGGGAATAAAGCTAATATAAACCACCATGGATTTACATCATACTTGTCCGAAATCTTGTAATATAAATAAACATTTGGTATTGCCATTAAGAAGTATCCTAAGAAACCTAAGAATCTACTACTTAAAAATGCAGCAATTATTGGAATCAATAATAACATTGATGAATTAGTCATCTTAATTAATTGATATGAGTTTAACCCTGGTATCCAAGCAAACCATGGATTATTTTGTTTTTCTACTTTTGCAATTTTTGAAAATGTAATCCCATAAAAAATATAATACCCAATAGATAATCCTACGATTAAAATAATTATTAGCATACTTTCAGCTAAATAGTCCATTGACATAAAATCTGTCATTCATATCCCTCCTAAAAAAACTTCTACTTACATATTATCACATTTCTTTTTATAGTGGTATGCTTTTCAGATTTATTAATAGGTTTATTTTTACTTAAGAATATATATAATAATTTTGTTGTTGTTTCGGAACATTTGTTCTGATATAATTGTATTAATATTTATTAAGGAGATTCTTCTATGGATACTATGGAAAAACTAAAAATCCTATCAAATGCAGCAAAGTATGATGTATCCTGTTCATCATCTGGCTCAAAAAGAAAAAATAATAAAACAGGACTTGGTGATGCCTCCTCTTCTGGAATATGTCATAGCTTCACCCCTGATGGAAGATGTGTATCATTACTTAAAATACTTCTTTCAAATGATTGTGTTTATGATTGTAAGTATTGTATTAATGCTTATTCAAAGGATTCACCTAGAGCAACCTTTACTGTTGAGGAGGTTGTATCCCTAACCATAAACTTTTATAAAAGAAACTATATTGAAGGATTATTTTTAAGCTCAGGAATATATAAAAATCCTAATCTTACTATGGAAATGTTAACTCAAGTTGTTAAAACCTTAAGACTTAGAGAAAACTTCAATGGATATATTCACCTTAAAGGAATTCCTGGAGCTGATGAAGCACTAATTAAAGAAGCTGGTAAATATGTTGATAGAATGAGTGTTAATATAGAGCTTCCTTCAAGTGATAGCTTAAAGCTTTTAGCACCTCAAAAGAGTAAGGATAACATATTAAAACCAATGTCATTAATTAAAAATTCCATAACAGAGCACTCTGAACTTAAAAAGAATTTTAGAAAAGCTCCCCTTTTTGTACCTGGAGGGCAAAGCACCCAGTTAATTATTGGAGCTACCCCAGAAAAAGATGGTCAAATACTAAATTTAAGCCAAAATCTTTATGATAAATTTAAGCTTAAAAGAGTTTATTATTCAGCCTATGTGCCTGTTATTAAGGATAATCCACTACTGCCATCAATAGAGTTTCCTCCAACCTTAAGGGAGCACAGACTTTATCAAGCAGATTGGCTACTTAGATTTTATGGCTTTAACTCAAAGGAGCTTTTAAAAGAGGATGAGGATTTTGATTTAAAGTTTGACCCAAAAACAAGTTGGGCACTTAAAAATATTAATAACTTCCCTGTAGAAATAAATAGATGCTCCTATGATGATCTTTTAAGGGTTCCTGGTATTGGTGTTACTTCTGCTATGAGAATTATTAAAGCAAGAAGATTAGCTCCACTAAACTTTATGCACTTAAAGAAAATTGGAGTTGTTTTAAAAAGATCACAATATTTCATAACCTGTATGGGAAAATACTATGGTGATGTTTCCTTTGATAAGGAGAAAATTGAAAATCGACTTTCAAATAGTGATGTGGTTACTGTAAATTCATTAACAACAGAGCAGTTAAGCTTTTTCACCTCCACAGAAACTCAAATTGCATTACCACAGAGTCCAGTTCCAATTATTACTGGTCAAATATAGGAGGATTAAATGAAAATTTTTATATATGATGCATCCTTTCAAGGATTGTTAACTGCTATTTATCATAGCTTTTACTCTAAAGAAAATGAGCTTAATATTACAACAAGTGATAGGCTTACCCCTTCATTTTTAGATGAAGAAGTCCTTGTAGAAAGTAATGAAGAGTTAAGTTCAAAGGTGGAAAAAAGTATTATTGAAAAAATAAGTAAAGCTACTCTTTCAAATATTTATCTTTTATTTTTATCAAGCTATGAAAATAAAGAAATGTTAATTTATGATTACTTAAAGCTTGGTTTTAAGGTTGGTAAGGATGTAAATGATATGGTTCATTTAGATGTGGTTCGTGATGTTAAGCTTCAGGTTAGAAAAGTTACTCTTGAGGGGCATAGATTTAAGGGGTTTGTTAGATTTTCTTACATTAATAATGAATTTTTATTTTCTTCTATTTCTCCTGACCATAATATTTTAGAGTTGATTTCCCCTCATTTCCAAAAGAGATTTACTAATGAATATTGGATTATTCATGATAAAAAGCGTGG
>JBOFVP010000282.1:0-1547 GCA_051653165.1 Clostridium sp. | reverse complement strand
GCTTCTTTTTCTTTGAACACATTACTTAAATTCTTTATTCCTGTTCCCTTATGAACATGATTAAATACGAACCAATACAAAACTTGTGCCATGGAATATATATCCGTAGCTGGTACACATTTAAATTTACTATTTATTTGTTCTGGTGCTGAAAATTCAAAATTTGCTAATCGTTCATTTTCTTTAGTTTTATTAGCTATCGGATAAATTCCCTCCGTAAAATGTGCTATTCCAAAATCTGCAAGAAAATAATTACCTTCTTTATCAACTAAAATATTCTCTGGTTTTATGTCTCTGTGTATAATTTCCCTATTATGAATAGAATTTAAAGTTTGAATTAAAAATTCAAATAAAATTTTGATATCTTTAAATGAAATTTGTTGTTTATTTAATCGTTCTTGTTTTAAGCTACACATGTATCGTTTCATAATGATATACGGAAAATATTTGCTCCAACCTTTAACTCTCCATAATACAAGTTATTTACAACATTTTTAAGATTATCTCTAACTACACACAAATTAAAATATTCTGCCTTAAATCTAGTAAGTTTTCTGCTGTTATAGCCAATTAAAAACTTAACTGCAATTTCTATATTATTTATTTTTCCTAAATATACAATTCCATTTCCACCTTGTCCTATTTTTTCTGAAATGTTTATATCTATTTTACCAAATGGCGACTCAATTCCCTTATTTATCTTTATATATTTATTTAAATCTCTCTCTGTATTATTATTGATATTATTGCATTTTATTATGTTTTTTAGTCGTCTTAATTCACTAAGTATAATGTCAAAAGCATCCTTAGGTATATCTGGTAAATCAATTTTACTTTGTTGAAATTCAACACCTAATTTATTAGCTTTCTTAAATATTGAGTCATACCTTTCTAAAACATAATCGTATTTACCTGCATCCTGATTACTTATATATTCACTTATATTTGATATTAAGAATTCAATATCATTTAACAATATTTCCATATACCCTCCTTTTTTTAGTGCATGATTTTTAAATAATAGGCTCGTTTATTAGTAATTTAATCTGCTTATATTGCCGAACAATAATAATACATATTTATTTATTTAACAAATATGTCCTTAGTGGTGAACTATTTTTATTATTGATTAACCAATAATCTTTAAAATCTTTAAAATTAACTTCTGATAACGCTTTTACCTTTTCACATAGCTCTATTATATTTCTATCATATAAGTCAGACTTATAACACTTCATTACCTTGATGATATCCTCAATACTATCCTCTGATAAAATTCTACCTAAGTACTCACAAATCTTATATGATACTCCATTATTCGGTTGTATAAAATCAAGTATATGCTTAATATTTTTAACAATATCACTGTTTATAGAGCTAAAATTACTTAATACTTCTAATGTAGCCTCAACAGATCCCGATTCGCTTTTTTCCCAACCTAACCTTAACACTTCATTCCATACCTCTATAATTTTATTCTCATATACTTTCTCATTGTAATTTAAACATAATTTCTTATAGCTTTCTTTGATCGAAAATATTCTAAA
>JBOFVP010000281.1:0-4151 GCA_051653165.1 Clostridium sp. | reverse complement strand
TATTAATTATTTCACACTCTCTCTTACTTAGTATTTCTTTCATTTTGATATAAAGATTTCTAATTTGTATTTCACTCTCAACTTTATCAATGACACTATCCTTATCGCTACTTAAAATGTCAATTAGACATATTTCATTACCTATCACATGTTATCCATATTTCATAATCCGTATTTTTGCTCATTTTATATTATACTATATTCTTCCTTTTTTGGCTAGTATATCTATTCTTTTTAATAAATTTAATTGCTTCTCGATTAATTTTTCATTTGTCATGCGTTAATCCCTCCAAAATTATCCTACCTCAATTATACAGAACACTTGTTTTTATGTAAATAGAAAACCATAACTTTCGTTCGACAATTGATTTATATCTCTTAACTTCCCTAATGATAACTTATTAAAGTATCGTGTGCCTCGATATTTTCAACATAATATTTAATTGATTCGACACTTTTGCATTATTATTCCATTAGTAGACTTATTTTTTTAAAGCTTATTATTAATCATTTAATGCATTTATGTAATTACTTCCAACATTGTAAGTAATGCTTTGTAATTACCAAAACTGTAATAACACTTATATAAAATGTATTACTTCATTCCTCTCTCCTAAAATTACCACACTTTTTTATATTTATTTCATAACAAACTAATATTAGAGGTGGGCACTATGAAGAAATTAAAGCTTTATAGAATAAAAAAAGGTTATTCCCAAAAACACTTAGGGTCAATCATTGGCACAAGCCAGAATCATATATCAGACTTAGAAAACGGACGTGTATCAAATAAGATAGACCAACTTATACTGTTAGCTTATGAATTAGATGTGTGTATAACTGATTTAATTGATTGCCCATGCAAGGTGTGCCAACGTAAAAGGAAGAAACCTTAAGTCTCTTCCTTAATTTAATTCATCAAGAACCTCTATAACTATGCTTCTTAATTCTTCTTTAGAAACATAGTTATCCCTTTTTTCAATGAATGCATCATACTCTTTATGGATTAACTCTTTAACATAACCACTAAAATCTCTATTCTTAAATTTAATAAATTTTAAAAGAATTAACTCATGATCTGCAAACCTAATTGTTTTAATACCACTCTCATTATCTAATACCATTTCATCAATTGATTTACTCATATCTATTCCCCCATATCTATATCATCAATACCTATTATTGCTTCATATTCTTCCTGCTCCTCAACCTTAGTATTATTTGTCGCTGGAGCTAATACTTCTATGTTATACCCACTTGCTAATTGATAAAGTAATTCTTTAATGTAAGCTTGATTATTATACTTGCTTTCTAAGAACTCTATTATCTTACTATCCTTGTCATTATTTTCATTTAAATAAATATTAACTCTCATCCCATAACTTCCTCACTTAGCACGAATCGTGCTAACTCGTGCTAAATATATGAATTTTATTGCACACTTTCAGAAAAAGTTAGCACGAATGGTGCTAGCTCGTGCTATTTATCAAATCCCTTAGCTTTTCCAACTAAATCACTACCATTACAGTTTGAACAAAGTACATCTTTAATTTTTTCTACATTTATATATAGCTTTTTTATGTGATTATCTAAAAACTCTGAACCTCCTCCAGTTACAAAGATTTTATAGTCCTGAAGGTTCTCAATGTCTACTTTTATATTGTTCGATATTTTAATAGCATAACTTTTGAATATATGGTCAAAATCCTCTTGATGTATCAACCCATTATTAAATAGCTTGTGAACATCCTCTATCTTTCTATTCTGACCACTTGCAACCAATTCATCAGCTATATCACTAAACATATTCATAGTTCCTATAGGAAGACTCTTCTCCTGCTCCTGTATGCCATTGTTAAATGTAAATATATCGGTAGTTCTTCCACCAATATCAAGAATAGCTATAAGCCCATCATTCCTCTTAGGAAGTGAATAAAAGCTACTCCAACCCTCTTTTAGCACAGCCACCCTGTTAAAGGATATAGTGAACTCTTCACCATTAATTTTGAAAGAAAACTCTTTCCCCTTTAGCCTATCAATTATTATATCCTTAGATGGCATTTGGTTAGCTGGTAGCAATAATATTAAATTCATTTCACCATTAAAGCCACTTTTACCAAGCCCATATAAAAGAGAAATCTCAAAGTTTTTTCTAGCTTTAGAAAAAGTTTTATCAAACTCACCCTTTCCAAAGATATATTTTTTATCTCCATATTCAATACACTCTGCTCCAAAGGTCTCCTCTGATTCTGACTCAATAAATCTATTCTCTAATATAATTCCCTTATTTGTTTTAATATTAAATGATCCTATGTCAACTACTCCAAATTGCATTGTAATATCCTCCTCTTATGCTCTTACTATATTAACTGAAACTCTATCACCAAATGTCCTAAGGATTATTTGTTCCATACAAGCCTCTAGTTCTCTAATGTTAGCTTGTCTCTCTTCCTCAGTAATGTCTGGTGGAATAATTATAACCTCTGGCATATTAACCTCCTATCTCCAAAAGATTTCACCCTCTTGGCCCTCATATACTTTTAATATTATTTTCATATTTGAAGTAGGGCATTTAACCCCTACCATTAAATTGTTATATGAATCTAATTCACTCCATATAACTTTATATCCAAGCTTATCCTCAAATAAGCTTTTAAATCTAACTAATAAACTATTATTCATAATGATTTTATATATCTTGCAGAATAAATTTTAAAACTGCTGTTACTTGTTTATCAAAGAAAATACAAAGTACTTCTAAAAGTAACCACGCTGCTCCAATGGCTAAAGTCCATCCTAAACTTAAGAAAAATATAACCTTTAATCCTTCTGCTATTTCTGGTAAACTTGGCATAGTAAAATTCCTCCTTGATTTTTACCCCCAAACTATGATATACTCAATCTGCGAATTGTGAGTGCTATCTTTAGGGATAGTGCTTTATTTTTTTATACTGGTAATAACTCCTCTGTTGAGTAAGTTTCCCATCCTAGTAATGCTTTTTCTAGCTTATCGTAATTATAATCTCTTGCTTTAAAGTTATTAAATTTAAGATTTTTACTCTTTGGAGCATTATATTCTGATAAACCTATATTGTTTTTTATTGCCCAAATAGTGTAGGCAAATATATCTTTTACATTATTTTTTGTATTAGCATAATCAAAACCTTTGAATAATTTACTTAAATCATTCTTAGCTGCTTTAATTAATGCTAGAGCCTTATCTTTAGTAAAGCCTGTCTTTTCTTGAACCTTAGCAAGGTCACTATCATTAAATGTTTTTTCAACTTCATGTTCAATTTCAACCTCAACTGATTCAACCATTTCAACCTTTAAACCATATTGATTTCTTGGTTGAATATTTGACTCTTTTTCACTCTTTGGAGATGATCCTTTGCTTTTTTTATTTAAGAATAGATATTTTTCTATGTAGTAGATATTGGCTCTTCCATTTTTCTCTACTCTTAAGTATCCTTTTTCAACTAATGACTTTATTAATTTAGAAACCTTGGCTCTTCTTTTTGTTCTTATGCAATCCATTAGGACCTCATAAGATGGAAATGCATATCCTAGATTTGTATTATGATAATCAAATATTATTTGGAAGAATGATATTTCTTCGTTTGATAGGTTTTTGTCTTTTAAGACTGATGTTCTAAATTTAATATAATCTTTAGTTGCCATTTCTTTTCTCTCCTTTTAAGCTAATCTATATTTATATCTTATTACGTAATGACTTAATTGTCAACATATATTTTTTTACGTCAAACCTTAATAATCATTTATAATTTTTATACGTAATAATTTGAGTTATTCTATATTTATGTTATAATAGTTTTATTACGTAATTGCTTTATGCATTTTGGAGGTAGTTTATGAGAAAGAAACTAACTGTTATGGTTGAATCAGCCTTGACAATAGAGGCTAAAAAGAAGTGTATTGATATGGAGATTTCTTTAAGTGATTTAATTAATAGGCTTTTAGAGAATTATCTTACTGAGGATAAGAAGAAATAGAGGTATTGGACGAGTTGCTCCAGTACCTCTTTTTTACTGGATTGTTTTCGCTCATTTTGTGATATAATATATTTATGTTTATGAGGAGGGTTTGTTATGGAAAAAGAGATTTTAGAGATTTTAAAGAGATTAGAGAGT
>JBOFVP010000280.1:0-2968 GCA_051653165.1 Clostridium sp. | reverse complement strand
ATGAAAAAAGTTAAATATTATATGCTAATATCCCTATGGTTAATTTTATCCTCACTACTAATGTTCTACATACATTACAAATTATTTGGACAACTAGAAAACACAATATACTACTCACTAATGAGCATTTGCATCATCCCAATCAACATCCTATGCGTAACAATCGTATTTGAAAAACTAATGGAAAGACAAAGAAGAATAGAAAGAATAGGCAAAATAAATATGCTAGTTGGACTATTTTTTAGTGACGTAGGCTACGACCTTTTAAAAATCTTTTCAGAAGCTGATAAAGATTTACATAAACTAAAAATCAACCACACTAATTTAAAAGAAAGCAAAGAAACTTTAAAAAATCATCCCCACAATATTGTTTGGGAGAACATTAACTTCCACACCCTTCAAACAACAGTTATCGAAAGTCACGATATACTTTCAAAGCTTTTGTGCAATGAAAATATCCTGGAGCATGAAACATTTACAGATATTCTTATGGCACTAATGCACCTTAGGGATGAGCTTATTTTAATTAAGTATAGAGAAACTAGCGAATACGATATATGTCACATAAAAGGAGATGCCACCCGTGTCTATGTAGCTTTAACTACACAATGGATTGAATATTTAGAGCACCTTAGAATTAATTATCCTTATATGTATAATGGAGCTGTTAAAATTAGCCCCTTCAATTAATTAATTCTACTTATAGTAGTATTAGCCATGGTAGCCTATGACAAAGTAACCACATTGGATCAAAGAAAGTGTAGGAGAAACTCTGAAAATGAGTGTTGATGAAATTCTTAATATTAAAATAAAATAATAAATATTATTGGAAGCCCAATAGGCTTCCTTTTTTATCCTAACCCCCAACCTAATGATAATAATTCCAAATCCTCAAAAACACATCATAATCCACATCATTAACCACCCCATCAGGCTCCATAATCAAATTAGGAGGATTACCAGTTGCAGGACCAATATCCTTATCACCATAAGGAGTTCCAAAGATACCAGGTACATGCTCAAGCCACCCCACATCACCAAACACATGATTATACCCCTTAGCAAACAACAACAAATCCTCAAAATTAACAACCCCATCATTATTAAAATCACCCTGAATACTAGGTATTATATCCACAGCATAAGCCTTAATACAAAGATTCCCAACCCCTGTATTAATAGGAAAAACATCCAAAAGATCCATCCACTCACTTTCACTAAACCCAAGAAAGCTTTCTCCCCTATTAATAACCATACCAGAACTATACCCATCTATTCTACTTTCACAACAAAGAAAAGGAGGACTTTCCTCCACAACCAAAGTTATTACTACAGAAAACCTCTGCAAAGCATTAACCCTTACAACCTCATCTAAATCCACAGTTTGGTACCCATATATATTAGATACATATTCAGTTCTCCCTGCTAAAGTTCCACTATTAGGCAAATCACCACAATCCCTATACACCTCAATAATACATTCAGTATAATCAGCTAAGGTATAAAACCCCACAGCTTTAATATCTTCATCCTTAGAAGCAGTAAAAATATTAGCCATATATCCAACCAAAGGTCCAAGAACATTGTAAATAGCGCTTAAAAACCCAAAGTAATCATATTGATATACAGAAGAATAGTTAGTTGCCACCTCTGCCCTTCTATATAAAATAATTGGGTAAAAACTACTATCATAATATGAAATATAAAAATACCCATTATCCCCAAAGGAAGTTCCCAAACTATTTTTAACAATAAAAGCACCATCTCTAGGAGGAGTAACTAAAAAGTTCTCTTTTGGATAATTATCATCCCATCCAACCAGCGTAATTGAGTGATTTGTATTAAAATTTCCATAACTATAAAAAGCATGAGTTGAAGTATTATAATATAAACTATTCCACCACATTGTAGCGTAAATAGCACCATACTCCATTAGATTTTTTTTAATCTTACTAAAACCATCACTTCCATCTCTAGATGGAAAATATCTCACCTCTTGAACATGCCTACTAGGCTTTAAACCCTCTGGAGATGGATGAACTACCCCTGTGTATGGATCATACTCCTCTCTTATTGCCCCACTCCACCTTAAAAGATATGCAGAGGACATTTGATAGTTACCCCCCTCAGCTGGCCCTAAATCAAATCCATGTTTATTAATCAAATTATTTTCTGAAAAATCTGAGGGACTATCTGGCATAAGTGTTGATTCTAAAGATCCATAAGCTGAAAAAGCCCAAGATGCTTCAATTTTCCCTTGATCCTTCACAGGTGAAACCCTATTAAAGCTTCTTAAATCATAACTACTTGGTAGAGTTTCTGTGGTTTTATAAATATTATTCTTTGGTATTGGTAAAAGCATAGTTTGTGGAAGTTCATTATTAGGAATATTAACTGACCTTGAAGTAATACTTTGAGTAGTATTTTTATTTAACCTGTCTAAAAACTCTTGATTTATAGCACTAATTTCAAATACCTTACTCATATAATCCTTCTCCTTTATTATTTAATTTTTCATAGTGTAAAAAGGATAGTAGCTAAATATCCACTATCCTATATTGATTTAGTGATAATAATTCCAAATTCTCAAGAACACCTCATAATCCACATTATTAACCACATTATCAGGAGCCATAACTAAATTAGGAGGATTACCTGTTGCAGGGCCAATATCCTTATCAGCATAAGGAGTTCCAAACTCTCCTGGTATATAATCCATCCACCCCACATCACCTTTACTATGATTATAAGCCTTAGCAAACAACAATAAATCCTCAAAATCAATAACCCCATCATTATTAAAATCCCCTTGAATAATAGGAGTAGTTTTAATAATTGTAACGCTATCAGACTCACAATTTGAAGGAATAACATTTCCAGAGCCATCTCTTAAATCACAAAGAGTATTGTTTATAGCAGTTGTTCCAGGATTTAAAGCCTTAAACCTAATCCTATATAAAACACCTGA
>JBOFVP010000279.1:0-3506 GCA_051653165.1 Clostridium sp. | reverse complement strand
AGTTTATGTGTCTTGTGATAATCTATTAATTGTGTAATTGCTTTACTTCTATTATTATCTAATTTAAAGTTAATCTTCATTAGTTACCTCCTTAGAAGCCAAATATGGATCTATTAACAGCTTCTATCTTTTTAACATTATGGAAAGTCATTATATTGTATCGTAGGCTATCCATGGCATCGTCATTAATTTTTATAACAACGTCCTTACCTTGAGATTGGCTCTTCTTTTCGTCCCAGGCATAAACATGGAACTCTTTAATTGTATTCTTACAACTTTTATGGACATAAAGCTTATTATCAGCTATTAGAGATGATACCTTGCTTATACCATCGTTCACGTCCTTTATACAGTCAGTTACTCTAATACCTCTTCCTCTAAGTTCAAGGATAAATGAAGCGGCAGCACTATCTACTGTAATACCATTAATCTTATATCCATCTATAAACTTTACGAGGTCGTCAGCAAGCTGTGTATTAGTTTTCCCGCTTTTGTAGTATTCCTTTATCATATAATACTTGCCCTGAGCTTCTCCTAGCATGGTAAATGCAGTAGGGTGAGTTGTACCGTAATCAATGGCTACAGTTATCTTATTAAACTTCTCAGGTAACTTATCTACTACATGAACCTTTATATCAAAGTGCGGATATACAAGGCCTTCAGCATTACACCATTCACCTAGAACATTTCTTTGATAGAAAACTCCTTTAAAAGCTTTTTCAGCCTGCTCTATATACTCAGGGTTATGCTTAGTTAGGTAAGGGTTATCATGCATCAGGAATCTCCAATGCTTCACTAGGCCCTTCATCTCAACATTATCCAAATAATCAGCCTTTATATAGTGGAACGGAGAATCTGGATTACAGTTCCAGAAGAGGTGTCCACCCTTAACTGAGCATCTTCCTATTAACTGTTCAATGAAACTTTTGGGGAAGAGGGTAACTTCATCACATAAGGCTGATACTAGAGTCATACCTCTTATCTTGTTCTCTGAACGCTCATCAGAAGCTCCTATACAAATTATCTTCCTCTCTCCTATAACAAGCTCACCTGTTGATCCATTATATGAATAATTACCTTCACCCAATAAATCAAACAATCCATTTTGGGACTTAAGTACGTTTCTCTCTAAGGTACGGATAGTCTTCCCAGCCATAAGCATAAGTCCAGGTGGTGCATGCATTATTTCATACAACCATCTAAGGTTGAATACGTGTGTCTTACCACTTCTAATTGCACCATCAGCAATATTGATTCTTGCATTTGAGTTGAAGAGGAAGTCTAACTGTTTCTTACTTAATTCAGCCATTAATCTTCCACCTCTTCCTCATGGGCCTGTTTCATTAATTGGAACATCTCAACGTATTCAGATAATTGACCAGTCTTCTTATTGTCCTTACCTTCGTTAGCCTTCTGGATTTTTTCAAGGATAAGTGCTATATCTGTAAGCTGTTTTGTTTTGACTCTACCATCAAGCGTAAAGAAATTATGCTCCGGCTCACTTAAGGCTGTCTCTACGATTAAGCCTAACCTATCCCATAATGATGTGAGCCATATGTTCCTATCTTTTGAAAGTGTTGTAGGAACTTTTGTAGGAACTATTACTTCTGTTATAGGTACTTTAATGTCACTTTGAAAGGAACTTTCTTCGGTGGGTATCTCTGAGGTGTATAACGTTTCGTTCTGCACCGCTTGTATTGGTGGATTAATAAGCTTCTCTGCAATATTCTTTTCTTTATTCCATTTAGCAACTTGTTTTTTGCAATAGCTATATGAAATATCATTCTTATCAGCTAAATCTTTAATGTTCTTATACTTACCTGCTAACCAATTTTTCTTTATCTTGGTCCAATTATGCTTTTTCTCAGCCATAGATTAAATACCTTCGCAGACAAAGAATGAATCTAGGTGAGAGCGGTAAGTTGAGCCTTTTTCTGTTACTATTTCAAGTTGAAATTGGTGAGTAGTATTTGCTATAAAATACTCTTTCTCTATTAGCACGTAAGCTACATTATTAATTATGTCTATAGAACATTCAAAATCATTAGAGCTGATTTCATCATTAAATTCTCTTCTTTGTATCTTTAAAGTTATCTTCATATCCTCTGTTAAAGTAACTTGATTATCAGTTATATCTGCTATATTAAACTTAAAAATTGCATCTGTATTTTGTATAACCATCTTAGTTTCCTCCTAAGTTTTTACTTCTGAAATAGATATACAAATAAATGCGCAAATAAAAAGAACGGACTAATTAAAGTCCATTCCAAGTTTTGTGTTAAACGTATAAATAGGGTACTCATCAATAGTAATTGGTACTATTGCATTAAAGTAATGCACATTTGAGTCTGTTGCCCTTAAAGTTACTACTCTTAATATTTTATAGTCATTTACTATTGATGCCCTAGTTTTTCTTTGAGTTCTGTAATTACCAATGTTACCTATAATAATAGTTCTAGATGTAAGTACTGTCTTAGTATAATCTTGATGTGATATAACAGTTCTTTCTGTAGATCCAGTTATATTATTTATAATTGCTATTCTTCTATCAGTATTAGCTACTCTATTGTAGTTAGATATAGTTTTTCTAATTGCATTAAAAGGTTTTACTTCGCCCGCAATAATACTCCTAGTGATATCATCATAAACAAAGCTACTGCAACCTACATAACGTTCTATATGCTCATTTAAACTTGTAAATGTAGAAATACTTCTCTTAGTATTTAATTGATTCTCTACTGTTAAATGAGAGCTTCTGGTTAATGGTTTTATATTAATGCTATTAGCTGTAATTTTTCTTGAGGTATCAACCCTATAGATAGTTACATTTATATCTATAACTGCTCTAGCTGTTGGTCCTACTATAGCTTTATTAATTAAAGTACTCCTATTAGCCCTAACCACTGTCCCTAATTGAATAGTAGTCATTCTTAATATAAGATTATCTTTAATAGCATCTCTTAAAATCATTCTATTTGAACTGAACTTTTTAACTGTAGCATTTACCTTAGTAAGCTTTCTTGAAGTTGGTCCTGCCACTAAACTATTCTTTAATGTTACCCTATAGTTGCTAAAGTGAGTTTTTAGATCCAGTATTGTAATTCTATTAATAGCTGCTTTAATATCATTATTTTTAATAGTTTTTCTAGCAGCCACTTTAACTACTTCATCTGATACATGAACTGTTTTATTTAAATGCCCTGTAACAGAATTTGAGTTAGTAATATCTCTTTTAATTTTCAACTTAGCCTTAGAATCGATGTGAGAGCTTCTAACTGTATTAATACTACTAAAAATATCTGATTTTATGGATCTAGATGTTACTACTTCATATGTTATATTTTCTTTACCGCTCTCTTGCTCAGCCTCTAATACAAACGGTACTATAACACTATCATTAGAACTGAAAAATACTTTCCCGCCACAGTTGTAACCATCAATTGTTGATGTTGATGTTGTGATATCTTGCTCTTCTATTAAAACAAGTGTTTGAGTATCTATGTCTA
>JBOFVP010000278.1:0-23027 GCA_051653165.1 Clostridium sp. | reverse complement strand
TTAATTAATGATGCCTTTCTTGATAACTCCATAATTGCCCCCCGATTATTTTGTATTTATTAATTTATTTAATAATATTTCATTAACTCCTTGACTTCCTAGAAATACCTCCTTGGTGATTATTCCATGATAATCACTTCCCCCAGTTATACATAACTTATATTTTTTACACAAGTTATAAAACATATTTATCTGCTTACTGTTATGACTTGGATGGTATACTTCTATCCCCTTTAATCCACAACACTTTAAATTGCGTATTATTTTTTCTATTTCCATACTTCTGTATATTTTCCCTGGATGAGCTAGTATTGCTACCCCTCCGGCTTCAGTTATAACGTCTATAACTTCTTTATAATTTAGTTTATCGCCCTTAACATATGCCGATTTACCTTTTACTAAATAGTTTGAAAAGGCTTCTTTATAGTTTTCTTCATAGCCCTTTGATACTATTGCATTTGCAATATGACTTCTACTTAAAGAGGATGAGTTCTTTAATTCAACATCATCTAAGGTTATTGCTATATCCTGTGATTGTAGTTTTTCTATTATCCTTTTTCCTCTTTTCATTCTACGGCTTTTTAAATTGTTTATTGTTTCATTTAATCTTTGGTTTTCTATATCAATAAAGTAACCTAATATATGAATTTCTAAGTCCTCATATTCTGTACTAAACTCTACACCTGGAATTATTTGTAACGATTCTATATCCATTCTTGTAACATACTGCGAGTCAATAGTATCATGATCTGTAATAGAGATACATCTAACTCCTTTTTGTATAGCTGCCTCTATAATTTCTTCAGGTGTAATATTCCCATCTGAATAAGAAGAATGGATATGTAGATCTGCGTACTTCATTCATTACACCCGCCTTCTTAATTAACTTTATTTTCTTCTTGTATTATATATTTTAAACTAAATTTAATTTATAATACCAACAAATATTAATATATAACTCTATATAATAAAATATATCACTTTACCTTTATTCAAGTCAAACAAATATAATGCATATTTTAACAATTTTATTTCCATTTATTTAATTATATGAAAAAGGCTCTTGCATAAATGCAGAGCCTTTTATTTTTTATTCTTCTACTAATGTTTCGTTATAGAATTTTGAAACTCTATCAAATTCTTCTTCGTCAGGTACTATAAGATTTTCTCCTTCTTCCCCTTCAACTCTAAATAAGTAGTATGAATCATCTTCTTCATTCATAGCTAATACGTAGTCATTTCCTTCACATTGGAATGCATCAACTATTGGACATGATAATACGTTTCCGTTATCATCTTCAAGATCTATGAAAAATGTTTCTTCTTCTGAACATGCACATCCATCATGGTCATGATCGTGATCATGGTTGCATCCGCAATCGCTTCCGCACCCACATCCATTATTTTCTTCACCGTGGCATCCACATTTGTTTAATTCGTTACTCATATTTAATTCCTCCTTATGATATAACCTTCTTTATAATTTTACCCTTATTCCTTATAAAATAAAAGCAAATTATAGAATTTTTAATAAATATTATTAAAATTTATTTTTATCAATTTTTAATAAGCTTATTCCTTTAAAATAAAGGAGTTGCACAAGCAACCCCTTTACTATTTTAAAGAACTATTTATTACTCTTGAGAAGCAAGCTTCTTGTATCCGTTAAGTCTTTCCATAGCATCTTCATAAGTCTTTTCAAATAAAGCATCAGCAGCTTCTGGGAATGCTTTAGCAAGTGAAGCATATCTAACTTCTCCCATTAAGAATTCGTTGAAGTCTCCCTTTGGTTCCTTTGAATCTAGTGAGAATGGGTTCTTTTGTCCTTTTAATGTTGGATTGTATCTGTATAATGACCAGTATCCACATTCAACAGCTCTCTTAGCTTCTTCTGGAGTGTTACCCATTCCAATTTTTATTCCATGGTTTATACATGGAGCATAAGCTATGATTAATGATGGTCCATTGTAAGCTTCCGCTTCAGCTATAGCTTTAAGAGTTTGGTTCTTATCTGCTCCCATTGCTATTTGTGCAACGTAAACATATCCATAGCTCATAGCCATCATTCCAAGATCCTTCTTCTTAGTTCTCTTACCACTTGCAGCAAACTTAGCTATTGCAGCAGTTGGAGTTGACTTAGATGATTGACCTCCTGTATTTGAGTAAACTTCTGTATCAAATACTAAAACATTTATATTTTCTCCTGATGCAAGAACGTGATCTAATCCACCGTATCCGATGTCATAAGCCCATCCGTCTCCACCAAAGATCCATTGTGATCTCTTAGTTAAGAACTCTTTATCTCTAAGAACTGCAACAGCAAATTCATTTGTTTCTCCTTGTAAAGCAGCAACAACCTTGTTTGATCTGTCAATAGTTCCTTCTCCGCTTTCAAAGTTAGCTAACCAATCTTCTAAAGCAGCCTTAGCTTCTTCAGAAACTCCAGCTTCAACAGCCTTCTTAGCATTATCAGCAACTCTTTCTCTGATAGCATTAACTCCAAGATACATTCCTAATCCAAACTCTGCGTTATCTTCAAATAATGAGTTCGCCCAAGCTGGTCCTTGACCTTGTTGGTTAACTGTGTATGGTGTAGCTGGTGCTGATCCACCCCAAATTGATGAACATCCTGTAGCATTAGCTATCATCATTCTATCACCATATAATTGAGTTACAAGCTTAGCGTATGGAGTTTCTCCACATCCAGCACAAGCTCCTGAGAACTCAAGTAATGGTTGCTCGAATTGGCTTCCCTTTAATGTAGTCTTGCTCATTGGGTTCTTCTTAGTCTTAATTTCAGCAACTGCATAATCCCAAGCTTCAATTTGATCATGTTGTGAATCTTGAGGCTTCATGATTAATGCCTTACCTGGAGCTGGACATACTTGAGCACAGTTTCCACAACCAGTACAATCTAATGGAGTTACCCCGATTGAATATGACATTGGTTCTTCTGTTTTTAATGCTCTTGCAGCAACAGCTTTCATTGATGCTGGCTTATTAGCTAATTCTTGCTCATTGATTAAGAATGGTCTAATTGCAGCATGTGGACAAACAAATGCACATTGGTTACATTGGATACATTTTTCTGGTTGCCATTCAGGAACGTTAATTGCAATTCCTCTCTTTTCATAAGCAGCTGTACCAGCTTCAAATGTACCATCAGCCATATCTACAAAGCTTGATACTGGTAAATCGTATCCTTCTTGTCTGTTCATTGGCTCAACTATATTCTTAATAAATGCTGGAACTTCTTTATTAGCTTCAACTGTTGTTTCAACTGCATTTTTCCAATCAGCTGGAACTTCGATTTTAGCTATTGATTCTATTCCTCTATCGATTGCTGCATGGTTCATATCAACAACCTTTTGACCTTTTTTACCATATGAAGTAACAACTGCGTCCTTTAAGTATTTAACAGCATCTTCAACTGGGATAATGTTAGCAATCTTGAAGAATGCTGATTGCATTATCATGTTAATTCTTCCACCAAGACCAATTTCTTGAGCTATTCCTACTGCATTTAATGTGTAGAACTCAATGTTGTTCTCAGCTATATATTTCTTGTATGCAGCTGGTAATTTTTCGTTTAACTCTTCTGGTGACCAGATAGTATTTAATAAGAACTTACCATTTGCTTTTAATCCATCTAATACATTGTACTTGTAAACATATGATTGATTGTGACATGCAACAAAGTCAGCCTTGTTTATTAAGTATGGTGACTTAATTGGTTGCTTACCAAATCTTAAGTGAGAAACTGTAATTCCTCCTGATTTCTTTGAATCATATGAGAAGTATCCTTGTGCATACATGTCTGTATGGTCACCAATGATCTTGATTGCACTCTTGTTTGCTCCAACAGTACCATCTGATCCTAGACCCCAGAACTTACATGCCTTAGTTCCTTCTGGTGTAGCATCTATATCTTCATGAATGTCTAATGAAGTATTAGTAACGTCATCAACTATACCTATAGTAAATCCGTTCTTTGGATTTTCTTTAGTTAAGTTTTCGTATACTGCTGCAATGTGTCCTGGGTTTGGATCCTTTGATCCTAATCCAAATCTTCCACCAACAATTAGTGGTGCATTTTCTACTCCATAGAATGTGTTTTTAATATCTAAGTATAAAGGCTCTCCAGTAGCTCCTGGTTCCTTAGTTCTGTCAAGTACAGCAATTTTCTTAACTGTGCTTGGAATTGCTTTTAGGAATTTATCCATAGCAAATGGTCTATAAAGTCTTACTTTAACAACCCCTACTTTGTTTCCGTTAGCATTTAAGTAATCTATTGTTTCTTCAATTACGTCTGTAACTGATCCCATTGCAATTATAATTCTATCAGCATCTGGTGCTCCATAGTAATCAAAACAGCTATATGATCTTCCTGTTAATTTAGTTATTTCAGCCATGTATCCTTCAACTATGTCAGGAATAGCATCATAGTACTTATTAACAACTTCTCTTTGTTGGAAGTATATATCAGGGTTTTGAGCAGTTCCTCTAGTTACTGGATGATTTGGATTTAACGCTTTGCTTCTGAAAGCATCTACTGAATCCCAATCAACTAACTTAGATAATTCATCATACTCTAAAACTTCGATTTTTTGAATTTCGTGTGATGTTCTAAATCCATCAAAGAAATTACAGAATGGAATTTTACCTTTTATAGCTGAAAGGTGAGCTACTGCTGATAAGTCCATTACTTCTTGTACAGACCCTTCTGCAAGCATAGCAAAACCAGTTTGTCTTGCAGCCATAACGTCTTGGTGATCACCAAATATATTAAGTGCTGATGTAGCAAGTGCTCTTGCTGACACATGGAATACACATGGAAGTAATTCCCCAGCGATTTTGTACATATTAGGAATCATTAATAATAATCCTTGAGAAGCAGTATATGTTGTTGTTAATGCTCCTGCTTGTAATGATCCATGAACTGCTCCAGCTGCTCCTGCCTCTGATTGCATTTCCATTACTTTAACTGGTTGCCCAAATATATTCTTTCTTCCTTGTGCAACCCACTCATCTACATGCTCAGCCATTGGTGATGATGGTGTAATTGGATATATTGCTGCAACCTCAGTAAACGCATATGATATGTGTGCTGCTGCTGCATTACCATCCATAGTTTTCATTTTTCTCATTGCTTTGGCCCCTCTTTCCTTATTAAAAATTTATATAACATTTGTAGCAAGCTACATGTTTAAACAATATTGATATATAAGCTTTAATAATTTTTTGAAGCTTATATATTATATTAGTTTTTTTGCTAGTTCTTTTACTAAGTTTAGTTCTTCATCTGTTGGAGATTCTTTAACAGCAATATTTCCAACAATATCAAAGCCATAGTCCTTCATACGTTCAACCCAATCCACCATAAACTTACCATCATCCCATCCGTAAGATCCAAATAGTAGACATGGTTTATTATCATTTGGTGTTAATTTGAATTCTCTTATAAACGGCTCCATTTCATATTGTTCTATTCTGTTATTATCCATAGATGGACTTCCAAATGCTACTGCATCTGCTGATAAAACATCTTCAACCTTTGCATCTGCAACCTGAAGAATCTTTACCTCTACATTATTTTCTTCTAATATGTCTGTTATTGTATTTGCAATCACTTCAACATTCCCACCATTGCTCCAATAAATAACTGATACCTTTTTCATAATAATACACCTCTCTCAAATTACAATTCTTAATCTTTTAATCCCTATTATTTCCCTACTTCCTTATTATAGCCCTTTAATTTTTTTTTGCAAGTAATGTAATTGCAAACAATACTAAAATTAATTATTTTTGGATATAAGTTTTCTATATAGGAAATTAATCAATATTTACAGTATATTATTGACTGTTTGTTAATAATACCTTTATTTTTTTATACTTTCAACAATCAGCTCTACTATTTTCTTATTTCCTTCTTTAGCATTACTCTCTTTCATGGTTTTTATAAATTTATTTTTATTTTCTTTCAAACTTTTTATGCTATCTAATAAAACACCTTCACCAAGAGCTTCCTCTTCTACAACTAACGCAAAATTTTCTTTTTTAAATGAGTTAGCATTAAGAATTTGATCCCCTCTACTTGCTCTTCTTGAAAGAGGAATTAATAACATTGGTTTGTTTAATGCTAAAAATTCAAAAATTGAATTTGCTCCAGCTCTTGAAATTACATAATCACAAAGAGCCATTAAATTTGGCAACTCATCATTTACATATTCAAACTGTTTATATCCTTCTTTTTTAGTTAATGAATTATCAATGTTTCCTTTTCCACATATATGAATAACATTATAGTTTTTACTTAATTCATTAATATTATTCCTAATTTCATCATTAATAACCTTAGACCCTAAACTTCCACCCATTATTAAAATAGTTTCTTTATTATCCTTAAATCCACAAAGTTTTTTTCCTTTTTCTTTACTTCCCTCAAATATATCTTTTCTTATAGGACTTCCAGTATGAACTCCCTTGTTTCCTTTTATATACTTTATACTTTCCTTAAATGTTACACATAATTTATCACAAAATGGTGCACTTAATTTGTTTGCTAACCCAGGAGTTATATCTGACTCATGAGCAATTACAGGTATCTTTTTCATAGATGCAGCAATTACAACTGGCACTGCAACAAACCCTCCTTTTGAGAAAATAACATCTGGTTTTTCTTTTGTCATAATTTTAAAAGCTTGTGCTACCCCCTTCATTACTTTAAAGGGATCTGTGAAATTTTTCACATCAAAATATCTTCTTAGCTTACCTGATGATATCTCAAAATAAGGTATATTCTCTCTTGTTATTATTTCTTTTTCTATTCCATCACGGCTTCCAATATATTTAATTTCAAAATCTTTTTCTTTTAATTGTGGTATTAATGCCAAGTTTGGAGTAACATGCCCTGCCGTTCCTCCACCTGTCATAATTATTTTATATTTACTCAAGTTGTTCACTCCTTTATGAATTTCATACCTTTTCCTTTAATTCCTTAGCTTATGTGTTATAAACTTTTTAAAATTACACAAGCTATATATGTGAAATAGTTTTAGGTTCATCGGTACGAACTTACTTTTCACGTTAAATTCTTAGGGGTTTTACACCCCTTTTTTCATATTCTTAGATTTTTTATTACTAATTGTACAGTTCTTTTTCCATTAAACTCATTAATACTTGGATAAAAAATTATATCCATATTAAAGTTAACAAAAGAATTATCATATAATTTCAAGAAATTTTCTTCTCCATACTTTTCTTCAAACATCTCTTTAAACATATCAAATTTATCAAAGCAAATCCCATCTATATTCCCATTATTGCCTTGTAATCTAAATTTTAATATTCTTTTTTCTTTACCTAATAGCCATACTCTAGTTATTTTTATATTTTTTGAGGCTAAAACTGGTGATGGATTTCCTTTTCCAAAAGGTTTTAATCTATCTATTTCGTTTATAAGTCCTTCAGAAACACTTTCAATTGATAAAGCTGAGTCTATTTTCACCTTAGGCATTATATCTTCTTCAGTTAAAGTACAATTTTTTAATAACGCATTTCTTAGATTTAATAAATTGTCTTCCTTAACAGATAATCCAGCTGCCATTGGATGACCTCCGAATTTTTCAATATGCTCCTTACACTTTGATAGCTCCTCAAACATATTGTACTCTTCTATACTCCTTGCAGAGCCTTTAGGACAATCTTTCCCCTTAGTCATTACAATTGCAGGCAAATTAAACTTTTCTCTTACTCGCCCTGCTACAATTCCAGCTATACTTTCATGTATTTCTCCATCATAAACAAGTATTACTTTCTCACCTGGCTTTAACTCTTCCTCTAATTTTAATAAAACCCGCTCTGTACTTTCTTGGGTTAGTTCCTGTCTAATTGAATTTAATCCATGTAACTGCTTTGCTAATTCACTAGCCTCTTTTTCATCCTCACTAACTAATAGCTTAACTGATAAATCTGCTGTTTCCAATCTTCCTGTGGCGTTAATACATGGACCTATTACAAAACCTAGATGATACTCACTTATCTCTTTATCACTTAATTCCGTCGCTTTAATAAGTTCTTTTAATCCAATATTGTTAGTACTGTTTAATACTTTTAATCCAGACTTTACAATAATTCTATTCTCATCTAATAAATTAACTACATCACAAACTGTTCCTATTGCTGCAATCTCAACTAATTCTCTCCAAAGTTCCATATCTCCATTTAACTCTTCAATTAAACATTTAGAGAATTTAAATGCAACACCTGCACCACATAAATCTTTGAAAGGATATGTACAGTCTTCTCTTTTTGGATTTATAACTGCATCTGCAATTGGCATTATAGCAACTCGCTCCCCCCCTCTTTCTTCAAAAGGAATATCATGATGGTCTGTTATTACAACCTTCATTCCTAATTCCTTTGCCAAGGCTACTTGGTCAAAAGCTGCTATTCCATTATCACATGTAAGAATAACCTCAACTCCAATTTGCTTTAATTTTCTTACTCTATCGCTATGCATTCCATAGCCTTCCTCTTCTCTATTTGGAATATAGTATAGAAAATTTGCATCCAATGACTTTAAGGTTTTATATAATATGGTAGTACTCGTTACTCCATCACAATCATAATCTCCATATATTGCTATTAATTTCTTTTCAATTATAGCTTCTTTAATAATAGATACACCCTTTTCCATATCTATTATTCCTCTACCATCTCTTAAATCATCTAAATCTCCATTTAGAAAGAGAGTAGCCTCTTTTTTTGTACATATTCCTCTATTAGCCAACAGTCTCAATATTAACTGATTATCTTGATACTCACTTACTAAACTTTCGTACTCTTTCTTTTTTCCTGTTAATAGCCACTTCTCTTTCATAAAATCCTCCAACTAGCATTTATGATAGCCTAAAATAAGCTATCATAAAGCATTCCATTTCTAATTTTCAAAACTTCACTACTTCCTAAACATTCCATTAATTTATATGAAAATTCTAAAGTTGTAGCTGGCCCTCTACTTGTAATTATGTTTTCATCAACAACTACTTTTTCTATTACATAATCACATTCACCAATTTCTTCTTGAAACCCTGGATAAGATGTAACTTTTTTGTTTTTTACAACTCCAGCTTCTCCAAGAACTATAGGAGCAGCACAAATTGCTCCTATATACTTTTTGTTATCATTAAAATATTTAACAAGTTCTATAACCTGAGAATTATTCTTTAAATTTCTAGCTCCTGGCATTCCTCCTGGAAGAACAATTAAATCATATTCTTTCAAGTCATCTCCAAAACCTCTATTTGCTTTAACACAAATATCATGTGACCCTGTAACATACTCATTATTTTCTATGGATACCATATCACAATGAATGTTTCCTCTTCTAAGCACATCAACCACTGTTAACGCTTCTATTTCTTCAAAGCCATTTGACATTAACACTGCTACCCTTTTCATTACTCATTCCTCCTAAACTGTAACTACTCCCTTAAGTTCATCATCTAGAGCTACAATCATTACACTTGTTCCTCTTCCAGCTCTATTTTGAAGCTTTATATCACTTATTTGAATACTTTTAGTATCTTGGTTTTTTGATGTTAATTGAAGAGTATCATTATTTATCAATCTTAATTCATCTCCAACCATTTCTCCATATAGATACTTTCCATATATTACTTCATCTTCATCCTTCAAGCTAATTCCTGTTACACCTGATGCAATTCTTCCCATTAATGATACATTAGCTGATAGGAACTTTATTCCCATTCCCTTTTTAGTAACCATTATTATTACTCCAATATTCTCTTCACCAATTTCTACTGAAATCACTTCATCGCCTTCAGTTTTTAACTTATAAGCTGGAGTAATTGTATAATCACCTATATATTCTTTTAAGCTAGTTTTCTTAACTAATCCTTTTTTACTAAAGAAGTATACTCCCTTATTCTCATCATAATTCTTAATTGAGAATATACTTATTATCTTTTCATTTTTCTCTATGCCATCTACTAAAGCATCTAATGGAAGGTCTTCCTTTAATATTCCATGTAACATGAAGCTCTCTAACTTTATTATATTACCCTTATTTGTAAATAATAATAAGCTTTCTTTAGAATTAGTTACAACTTTTAGTTTATCCTTTGAATTTCTGCTAAACCATCTTAAATAATTCTTAGGAGTAACGCCTACAATAAATTCTGAGTATTCTATTTCATCAACATATTCTGTTAAAACAACCTCATCTCTTTCAACTAGGTTAAATAATTGAAGTGGCAATATGTTTCTACTTCCATCTTCTACTTCTGGAAGTTCTAAAGTAAACTCTAACCCTAGCTTTGTTTTTACCTTTAAGAACTTTTCCTTATTTTCTTCCTCTAAAATGCAAGCCTTTATTAATTTATGACCTTCTCTTAATTTTGTTCCTTGAAGTTTTAAGTAAGTTGTTTGGAATTTATCTAATCCACTTCTCTTAATTCCTCCTCCACTAGTCATAAATTCTATTTGTTTATCTGGATGATAATTATCTATTGAAATAACATTTATTATCTTTTCATCATCAAGATTTAATGACTTAATTATGGTATCAACTCTCTCACCTTTTTCTTTCCACTTTCCTTCTGGAACATTGATACCCTTAAGTTGATACATATATCCACTTTCACACACCAATAGTAGTGTATCCTTAGTGTTAGACTTAATTAAGAATTTAAGTTCATCCCCTTCTCTATATTCTATATCTTCAGCGTTTGAATTACTTCTAATATAGTTTTTATAAGGAATTCTCTTTATAAATCCATCCTTAGATAATGTAACCATTACATCTTCAATTACTATTAATTCACCTATATCAATTTTAGCTTCACTATCATCTTCTATTATCATAGTTCTTCTTGGATTTTGATATTTAGAAGTAACCTCTTTTAGTTCTTCTTTTATTACTCTTAAAAGTTCTCTTTCCTCAGCTAAAATTTTCTTTAATTTTTTTATTTCCTTTTCTAGCTCTTTATATTCCTTTTTGAATACAGTAATCTCTAACCCAGTTAATCTATAAAGCATTAACTCTAGTATTGCTGTACTTTGAATTTCTGTAAACCCAAACTTTGCAATTAAGTTTTCTCCTGCATCCTTTTTAGACTTAGATTCTCTAATTGTTTTAATCACTTCGTCTAAAACATTAATAGCTTTTATAAAACCTTCAACTATATGGAATCTCTTTTCAGCAATTTCTAATTCTCTTCTAGTTCTTCTTGTAACAATATCCTTTTGATGATTAACATAATGGTGTATTATTGTTTTTAATCCCATTGTCTCTGGCTTTCCATTTGCTAGAGCTATCATATTAAAGCTGATATTGCACTGTAAGTCAGTTTTCTTAAATAAATACTTTAATACTTTGTCTACGCTATCCTCTTCAATAGCCTTTTTAAATTCGATAACTGATCTAATACCATTTCTATCAGATTCATCTCTTATATCAGTTATTCCCTCTAAAACCTTAGCATGTCTTTTATCACCCGTCATTTCAGATATTGTTTGAAGTATTTTGGCTTTATTTCTTCTATATGGGAACTCAGTTATTACAATTCCATATCTTCCATTATCTAGTTTCTCTATGGAAGTTTTTGCTCTATAACTTACTTTCCCTTCCCCAGTTTCATATGCAGAAATTAAAGAATTTTTCCCTATAAGTATTCCACCTGTTGGAAGGTCTGGACCCTTAATATAATTCATTAAATCCTTTGTAGTCATTTCTGGATTATCTATATAAGCTAACACACCATTTGTTACCTCTTCTAAATTATGAGGAGGTATGTTAGTTGCTAGTCCTACTGCTATACCAAATGCACCATTTACTAAAAGATTAGGGTATCTAGCTGGTAAAACCTTTGGCTCCATTTCACTATCTGAATAGTTAGGTACCATTTCTACAGTATCTTTCTCTATATCTCTTAGCATTTCCATTGCTATTGGAGCTAATCTTGCCTCGGTATAACGCATTGCTGCTGCTCCATCACCATCCATTGACCCCCAGTTTCCTTGTCCATCAATTAATGGCTCTCTTGTTGAGAAATCTTGTGCTAGTATTACCATAGCTTCATATACTGAAGAGTCTCCATGTGGGTGATACTTACCTAGTATATCCCCAACAATTCTAGCTGACTTATAATATGGTCTATCTGGATATGCCTTTAACATATGAGCACCATAAAGTATTCTTCTATGAACAGGCTTTAATCCATCTCTTACATCTGGAAGTGCTCTATCTTTAGCTACTTCTATTGCATAAGGAAGATAATTATCTGGCATAGCTTCTTCAATTGGCACTCTTATAATGTTATTATCCTTTGGAACTTCAAAATTTTTCTTAGCCATTGTACTTCTCCCTTCTAAAACTCACCGTATTTATACATATAATTTTTTCTTGGCTCTACTACATCACCCATTAAAAGTGAAACCATTTTTTCTGCTTTTGATGCATCCTCTATTGTTACTTGTAATAAGGTTCTTGTTTCTGGGTTTAATGTTGTTTCCCATAGTTGGTCTGGATTCATTTCTCCAAGTCCTTTATATCTTTGAATTAATGCCCCTTTTCCTATTTCTTTTTTAACCTTTTCTAATTCATCCTCTGTATAAGCATACTTATGAACTTCTTTTCCTTTTACATGCTTATAAACCTTATATAAAGGTGGTTGTGCTAAATAAAGATGTCCATTAGCTATTAAAGGTCTCATGTATCTATAAATATATGTCATCCATAATGTTCTAATGTGATATCCGTCAACATCAGCATCACTCATTATAATAATCTTATCATACTTTAAGTCTGACTCTTTGTAGTTATCTAATGTTCCTGTTCCTACAGCCGTATTAAATATCTTTAACTCTTCTGATGCGAGTACATTTTCAAGCTTTTGCTTTTCAGTATTCATTATTTTACCCTTTGAAGGCATTATTGTTTGGAATCTTCTATCCCTTGCAGATTTAGCTGACCCTCCAGCTGAATCTCCCTCAACTACTATAAATTCATTTACTGAACTATCTTTCAATGTACACACAGCAACTTTTCCAGCTAGTGGTGCTGTACCTTTACCTATTTTCTTCTTTTCAGCTTCATTAATTTTCTTTATTTTATCTCTTCTTTGAGCTGCTTGAAGAGCATTATTAATAATAGAAATTGCCAGCTCTTTGTTGTCTTCTATCCACTCTCCAAATCTTGTATATGCTAGGTCATTCATCATTGTATAGGCTTCATTATTTCCTAGCTTTGTTTTAGTTTGTCCTTCAAAGACTGGATTTGTAATTTTAATTCTTACAATTGCAGTCATACCCTCTCTAAGGTCATCACCTTCAAACTCTTTATCTTTTTCCTTAACAAGATTTAACTTTTTAGCCCACTCTTTAAATGCTCTAGTCATCCCTGTTTTAAATCCTGTTTCATGGGTTCCTGCTTCTGTAGTTGGTATGTTATTTACATAGCTGGCAATATAATCTGTTGTTGAGTCTGTAAATTGAACACATACCTCTCCATACATTTGAAGATTATTTACTTCTCTATCTCCATCAAAAAGTATAGGATCTTGATGAATTACTGTTTTACTTTCATTTAAGTATTCAATAAAATCTAATAATCCTCTTTCTGAGTAGTATTCTTTTTTAACTTCTTCGTCTTTTCTTCTATCTATTAACTCAAGTCTTAACCCTTTATTTTGGAAAGCAAGCTCTTGAAGTCTTTCATCTATAATATCAAACTTAAAATCTACTGTACTAAATATTTCATTATCAGCCTTAAAGGTTACTTTTGTCCCTGTTACTTTACTTTTTCCTACTATATCAAGTGATGTTACTGGAGTACCTGGCATATCTTTTTTAAGTTCTTTATCGTATGCATACTCAAATCTTTGCTTATACACATTACCGTTTTGATGAACCTCAACCTCAACCCATTTTGAAAGTGCATTAACTACCGCTGCACCAACTCCATGTAATCCACCAGAAGTTTTATAGTTTTTATTATCGAACTTACCCCCTGTATGAAGTTCTGTAAATACCATTTCAACCCCAGATTTTTTCTTAATTGGGTGTATTCCTGTTGGTATACCTCTACCGTTATCTTCAACAGTTACACTTTTATCCTTGTTTAATATAACTGTAGCCTTATTTCCGAATCCATTTGATATTTCATCAATAGCATTATCAAGGATTTCCCACACACAATGATGTAGTCCTTTGCTTCCAGTAGATCCTATATACATCCCTGGTCTAACTCTAACTGGTTCTAATTTTTCTAAGGAAGTTAAATCCGTTACTTCATAACTAACTTTTGTATTTTCATTTGCCATCTTGCTTCCTCCACTTAATCCCTATTATTTATTTGTATTTCAAAAATCTTTTTAAGCTGTTCCATTCCATTAGGTACACTTTTTAAATTTACAATTTCACAATAACTCTTTTTCTTCAATGAATTATTATATAATGGATCATAATATTTTTCCATCAATTCTTGAGCTACCTCTATAAATTCACCCTTTACAAGGTTACACTTATATTTTTCAACTCTTTCTTCATTCATATACCTTTTTAATGAATCTATAGCCATCACTAATTCATTTACTTCATCTTGATTTTTAGTATACTCATCTAAAAGTATTTCTGTTCTTAATTCTAAGTCAGCTTCAATTAAAACTTGATATCCTATTTCCATTTTAGTCCATAAGCATTCTGGAATTATGATGTTTCCAATTCGTTTACTTTCGCCTTCTATAAATACTAAATTATTTTTTCTAACTTTTAAACTATTAAATACATATGTTTCAAATCTTTTTTGAGTACTTTGCTCTCCAAGTGCTACTGATCCTAATAAAGAACCTCTATGATTTGCAGCTTCTTCTAGGTTAAGTATATCATACCCTTCATGTGCTAACCCTTCTAAAATTTTTGTTTTTCCAACTCCTGTTTTACCATGAAGCACTATAAACTCTATATCATTTAATATGTGGGATAGATTATCATTAATATATTTTCTATACCCCTTATATCCATGCTTTAGTTTATATACCTTGACCCCTAAAGATTGTAGCAGAGAATGTATGCTACCGCTTCTCATGCCACCTCTAGAACAAAATAACACTAACTTTTTTTCTTTATTATTTATGTATAAATCTTGTATAAGATTAAATATTTCAGGTAACCTTTTACTTATGAAATCAATGCCTTTACTTTTAGCTTCTTCAACTGACTTTTGAACATAAGTAGTTCCTACTATTTCTCTTTCATCATCTAATAAAACTGGAATATTTATAGCACCTGGAATTGTGTCCTCTCTAAATTCCTTAGGACTCCTAACATCTATATATATTACATTATTATCATTTGCAATCTCATTATATTCAAGTATATTGAACATTTTACACCTCTTAACCCATTTACTCTTGTATTATGTAATTTTTATTGTACCATAATTTTATTGTTAATAAAAATTAAAAGACTGGTTACCCCAGTCTTTTAATTAAACGTCACATATTTCTATATTTCTTACATGCTTTGTATGTGCCCATTCTTTGTTATTCTTTCTTAATATACCTTGAATAGTAATAGGAATCCATGTTAATGTATAGAATCCATATAATAAGTATCTAAAGAAGAATATTACACCCTTCTTTCCAAGGAACATTAATGTTAATAATAAGAATAATCCATTGTATGCAATACTTGCTGCAAAGAATACACTACCATTAGTAACACCCTTTAGCATTGCTGGCATTATAAACACATTTAATGAATACATTGCTAATAAAACAAACATACCCTTTGGTATTTTCTTTTCTTTCATTAATACAAGAGGGGTAATAATAAATTGTGCAATTGCAAACACTTTAAACCCTACATCAGATATTAAATAGCTAATCATAAAAATATTTTCTGGTGCATTTGCTTGAACCATTGTTAACACAGCTGAAATACCTAATAGCAATGTTACAAATGGTTGCATTACATATAATGCACAATCAAACATATACCATTTTCTCTCTTTGATTGCTTGCTTTGTTAACTTCCAGAAATATCTTGTTGCTACATCAGTAAACCCTTGCATCCATCTTCTTCTTTGAATCCAAGATGCTTTTAATTCTAAAGGTTTTTCATCATAAATTATAGCATCATGTGCCCAACCTACTTTTTCTCCGTTTAAAACTAATTTACATGTAAATTCTAAGTCTTCTGTTAAGCAAGTTGCTCCCCAACCTAGTTCTTTAAGAGTATCCATTGATATTGTAAAACCTGTTCCACCTATTTGATTTGAAAAACCTACATTAGCTCTTGCTAATTGGAACATTCTGTTTTGTGTCCAGAAAGCTATTGAATATGCTGTTGCAATCCATGAATCATCTGGGTTTTTACTATCAATATACCCTTGTACAACTTTATATCCTTCTTGCATTTTTGAATTAATTTCTTTTAAGAAATCTTTGTGTACTAAGTTATCGGCATCAAAAACACCTACTGCATCATACTTAGTATCTAGCTTATAAAGCTTATCAAACATCCACTCAAGAGCATAACCTTTCCCTCTTTTATCGTGAACATTTCTTTCATAAACAATTACACCATGTTTTCTTGCTATTTCAGCTGTCCTATCTGTACAATTGTCTGCAATAACAAAAACATCAAATAATTCTTTTGGATAATCTAGATTAAGCATACTTTCTATTAATTTGCTTATAACTACCTCTTCATTGTGAGCAGCAATAATCATTGCAAATTTGTTTTTTGGTTTATAATTTTTCTTTTCCTTTTTTCTATAAAGCCCAAAAACTGCTAAGGTTAAATAATACACAGTTAATGAAAAAACAAATATTTGAAATATTGCCGTTGCGGTAAAAATGTATTTTTCCATTCCATTTCACTCCTAATGTCAGTGGAAATTCATTCCTGATTTTTTTGTACCCCTAAAAGTACATCCTTTTAAATATATTGCAAATGGACAAAAAAATCAAGGTTAATAATCTTAATATTTAATTAAACTTTTTTCCAATGACTAGATTTTGTATGTAGTTATACATTGATTATATAAATTTATTTTACCCTACTTATCTAATCTTATCAAATAATTATTAGGTTTTTAAGAGACATTAGAGTAAAAAAATTCTTTTTTACAGAACTAAAAGGGCGCCATAAGCACCCTTTTCTTCTAATGTAAAAAATTATTATACAATTCCTTGAGCAACCATTGCAGTAGCTACTTTCATAAATCCTGCAATATTTGCACCCATTAATATATTTCCTTCTGCTCCAAATTCCTTTGATGCATTTTTTGCATTGTGATAAATATTTACCATAATTCCTTGTAATTTTGCATCTACTTCTTCAAATGTCCATGATAATCTCATGCTGTTTTGTGACATTTCTAAAGCTGAACAAGCAACTCCACCTGCATTAGCTGCCTTCGCTGGTCCAAAGAATACATTGTTGCTTTGTAATACTTCAATTGCATCTAATGTTGATGGCATGTTAGCACCTTCTGATACACATTTACATCCGTTATCTACTAAAATTTGAGCAGATTCTTTATTAATTTCTCCTTGTGTTGCACATGGTAGAGCAATATCACACTTAATTGTCCAAATTCCTCTACATCCTTCTGTGTAAGTTGCAGTTGGAACATAGTTTAAGTAGTCACTAATTCTTCCTCTTTTGACTTCTTTAATTTCCTTAACTGCATCTAAATTAATTCCATTTTTATCATAGATGTATCCGCTTGAATCACTTAAAGCTACAACCTTAGCTCCTAATTCTGTTGCTTTTTCAGTAGCATATATTGCAACATTTCCTGAACCTGAAATTACAACTGTTTTACCATCGAATCCAGTTCCATTATCTTTTAACATCTCTTCTGTAAAGTAAACTAATCCATATCCTGTTGCTTCTGTTCTAGTTAAACTTCCACCATATTGAAGTCCTTTTCCTGTTAAAACTCCACCATCGCTTAAGTTTCTTAACTTCTTGTAGTATCCATACATATATCCGATTTCTCTTCCACCAACTCCAATATCTCCTGCTGGAACGTCAGTGTCGCTTCCTATATGTTTTGATAACTCTGCCATAAAGCTTTGACAGAATCTCATTATTTCATTATTTGTTTTTCCTTTAGGGTCAAAGTCTGAACCACCTTTTCCTCCACCTATCGGAAGTCCAGTTAATGAATTTTTAAATATTTGTTCAAATCCTAAGAACTTAATAATACTTGCATTAACTGATGGATGGAATCTTAAACCACCTTTATAAGGCCCTATTGCTGAGTTAAATTGAATTCTATATCCTCTATTTACTTGAACTTGTCCCTTATCATCAACCCATGGAACTCTAAATAAAATTTGTCTTTCTGGCTCTACTATTCTTTCAAGTACTCCAGCTTCTATGAATTCTGGATGCTTATCAAATACCGGTACTAATGAGTTTAATACTTCAGTTACAGCATCTAAGAATTCTGCTTCCCCACCATTTCTTCTTTGCACTACTTCTAGTACATTTTCTACATATTGCTTTCCATTCATGTTTTCAGCCCCTCTTTTATCAATTATTTTTAATTTATTTATATAATACAATAATCTATTAAAGAAATCCACTTTTTTTTGATATTTTATCATTATTTTCATTTTATTAATTAAATTTTGTTTTTGTTAAAATTATATGGTTTTTTTCTTAAATTATCTATATTTTCTTGTAATAATATATAAAACAAATTCAAACACTATAACTAAACTAAAATTTTTTGAGGTGATATTTATGAAAATTGGATATGCATGTACTCCCATAGTAGTGCCATGGAAAACAACTAGACGGTTTCCCCTTAAAAACCTTAATCCTGATATTTTTTTATCATGCGTAAAGGAGAATTTATCAGATTTATTAAAAATATTAGAATATAATGTTTCAAATAATATATATTTATTTAGAATATCATCAGATATTATTCCCTTTGGAAGTCATCCCTCTCTAACCATTCCTTGGACAGAAATATTTAAAGATGACTTAATAAAAATAGGAGAATTCATAAAGTCAAATGATATTAGAGTATCTATGCACCCTGGTCAATACACTGTATTAAACTCACCGAATAATGATGTAGTTAATAAGGCTATACTTGATTTAGAGTATCATAATAATTTCTTGAATTCTTTAAATATTGATTTTTCACATAAAATAATTTTACATATAGGTGGAGTTTATAATAATAAAGAGGTTAGCACTAATAATTTCATAAAAAATTTTGATAAATTAAGTTCTTCCCTACAACGAAGATTAATTGTCGAAAATGATGAGAGAAGCTACTGTCTTGATGATGTATTATTTATTTCAAAGGAATGTAAAATACCAACCGTCTATGACAACCTTCATGAAAATTGCTATTTTAAAAAAGATATATCTCCCTATAACTCTTTATCAAAGGTCTATCCATCTTGGGAAAATGATAATACCTTAACAAAGGTACATTATTCACAACAAGATTTAAATAAAAAAATCGGATCCCACTCTCAATATTTATTTACAGAGAATTTTATTCAATATTTGATTGATACCAAAGATTTCGATTTTGATATAATGTTAGAGGTTAAGGATAAGGATGTTTCTGCTATAAAGGCTATAAATATCTTAAAAGAATTAGATACTCCTATTACTGATAATAATAAAACATTTATCTTTAATTGTTATAAGCATTTACTTTTAAGCTATTCTGAGAATGACTTAAAAAAAGCTAGCGATATATTATTTAATCACTCTACTATTCAATTCTATAAATATATAGATAATTTATTATTACTTTCTCAAAAACCATCTAACTACAAAAGTACATTAAAAAATATTTTTTTAACCTTAAACAACAGTTTAAATTCAAAGGAGATTTCACACTTTAATAAATTATTAAAAAACGATAAATTGATTAATGCAAAAGAATATTTGTTGAAATGTGAAAGAAAATACTCTAACAATCCTATATACAATTTCTTTTATTACTATGAAATAGGATGCAACTAAGTTGCATCCTATAAATTACATCATTTCTTTAGCTATTTTCTCTAACCATTTTATGTTTTTGCCTTTTTCATATAAGGCTATAGGAACAAATATAAACATTCCTCCAAATGTTCCTAAGATTATATCCCACATCGTATCTTCTAATCCATTTTGAGCTAATAAGCCAAATAGACTATCTGTAGTAAACTCCCATATTTCCCAAAAAGCTGCTGCACCTGCACAAAACATAACTACAAATAGTAGCATCGCACCAGTCTTAGGATATATCTTTTCTCCATTATTTCTATCTCCAAAAAAATGAGTGAAAACTATAAATCCAAATACTGCAATTATGGAACCAGAAAAGAAATGAAGTATCTTATCATAATGAGGTATATTATAAAAATTCATTACATTAGCTAAATACATAGAAGCAAAAATAAATATTAATATTACTATATACGATGCTTTTGATTTTTTTAGAAAAGTATACATAAATACTAATTTTACTGCTAATATTGTAAAGGCTATTAGAAATATTCTTAATACCTTACCCCCATCTCTTGCTGTAATATCCCAAACTAAAGTTAATGCTAATAAAACATAAAAACCTATAGTTAATAAGTTGTCAAAAGATATTTTTTTCTTCAACTCTCCATCCCCTTTGTTGAACTATTTTTCGTATTTTTCAAGCATATCTAATAACTCATTAAATCTTGCAATAGTTGCTTGAATAGGCTCTGGAGTACACATATCTACTCCAGCTTCTCTTAATAAGTCAATTGGATAATTACTTCCTCCACTTTTTAAGAAGTTAATATATTTATTAACTGCATTTTCTTCACCTTTTAATATGCTATTTGCAAAAGCTGAAGCTGCTGCATACCCTGTTGCATATTGATATACATAGAAATCTGAATAGAAATGTGGTATTCTTCCCCACTCCATATTAATTTCCTCATCTACAACCATCTCTGGACCAAAGTATTTAACATTTAAATCATGCCAAGCTTTGCTATAGTCCTCCTCAGTTAAAGCTTCCCCTTTTTCTAAAGCTTCATGAGTAAATAGTTCAAATTCAGCAAACATTAATTGTCTAAATACAGTTGTTCTTATTTGCTCAAGTTCTTGATTAATTAAGAATAACTTTTTCTTTTCATCACTTTCATTTTCAATTAAGTGATGAATTAATAATGCTTCATTAGTTGTTGATGCAACCTCTGCACAAAATAGTGTATATCCAGCATAGAAGTATGATTGTTCCTTGCGAGAGTAATATGAATGTATTGAATGACCCATCTCATGTACTAATGTTGATACGTCATTTAATTGATAGTTATAATTTAATAGAACATAAGGAAGCGTATCGTATCCTCCCCAAGAATAAGCTCCACCCCTTTTGCCCTTATTCTCATATATATCTATCCATCCATCATTTATTCCAGAATTAAAAATCTCTAAATATTCTTTCCCTAAAGGCTTTAACCCCTCTACAGCCATTTCAATTCCATCTTTAAATTCTATATGATCCTTATCAATTTCTATAATTGGAACATATAAATCATACATATGCATTTCTTCTAACCCTAATAGATTTTTCTTAATGCCAATATATCTATGCAATGATGATAAGTTATCATTAATCGCTTTTATAGCATTTTTATAAACATCTACTGGTATATCATTTGGCTTTAAAGATGCTTCTAAAGCTGAATTATAATTTCTTATTTTTGCTGAGAAATTATAATTCTTTATAGAAGATGTTAGTGAAGCTGCTAATGTATTCTTTAAGCTTTTATACTCACTAAATAGTTTCTTAAATGCTGCCTCTCTTACACTTCTATCCTTCGATTTAATAAATGAACTGTAATTTCCCTCTGTTAATTCAACCTCTTCACCATCTTCATTTTTTATAGTACCAAATGTCATATCTGCATTTGTTAACATATTAAAGATAGTATGAGGAGCATCTAAACAATCTGAAACCTTTGCAAGCATTTCCTCCATTTCTTTTGAAAGTACATGAGGCTTTTCTTTTAAAATACCTTCAAACATGAACTTAAACTCTTCAAATTCAGGGTCATCTATTATAGACTTTATAAACTCTTCTCCTAAATCTAATATTTCAGGAACAAAAAAAGCATTAAAACTTGCAAATTCAGCCATATATGAATCTACTCTATTCATTCTACCTTGGTTTGTAGTGTTAGTAGTATCCTCATCACTTTTTAAGTGTGCATACATAAATATTTTTTCTGCCTTTCTAGATACCTTCTCATTCATTGATAAGTAGTTTTTAATTTGACCCTTATCTCCTAACTTTCCTGAAAAATCTTTAAGTTTTGGTGCCTGTTCCTTAAGCTCTGAAAATTCCTTTTCCCATTCTTCAGTAGTAGAAAATATTTTATCAACTTTCCACTTAAATTCCTCTTGAACCTCTTCTCTTTTCTTTAATACCGCTTTGCTCATTTAGCCCTCCTATTCTGTGTATTCAGACTCTTTTCCCTTTATAGCTTCAAATACACTATCCATTTCTTTTTTTATAAGATCTACACACTCATCGATTTTTTCCTTTGTTTCTTCATAATCATCTGTATAGCTAAACTGTAACTCAAATGTTGGGTTATACTCTTCTAATTCTTCTTTAACTTCATATCCACACTCTTCAAATGCTTGAGTATTAAATAAATCATATATTGCTGAGTATTCCCATTCTTCAACATCTTTATTTGTATCAAATATTAAATGAACCTTATTATCTAAAACATATAATTTTCTTACAAATAAAGCCCCTTCATTAACTTGAAATGAACCTAATTCCTTTTTTATAAAACCTGTTTCCTTATCTTTTTCCATTAAAACTAAACTTGAAAAATCCATACTACGCCATCCTTTGCTATATTAATTTTATTTAACTTACTATAAATTATAAGTTTTAATACAAATTTATTCAACCTTTATTCTATTCTACCCCTTTTCAAAATATGTTAATATATGGTAATATTTTT
>JBOFVP010000277.1:0-1611 GCA_051653165.1 Clostridium sp. | reverse complement strand
TGGCTAAAAGCATAATAAAAAATAGTCATAAAAATAATGTAAAAGTATTAATTGCAGTTGGAGGTTGGGAATATAAGGGTACTCCTCTAGAAAACACCTTTGTTGAGGCTACAAATACAGATGAAAAAACAAAAAAATTAGCTAACTCTATTTTAGATCTTGTTGATGAATATGGATTTGATGGTGTTGATATGGATTGGGAACATCCTAGAACAGATGGTAATTCTAAAAACCAATATGCATCATTAATGAAATACTTAAGAAAAGGGTTAGATGAGCGTAAAAAACTATTAACTTCTGCTGTACTAGCTGGTGTATCTGCAGAAGGTAATGTATTGTGGGATGCTGCTGGACATACCGATGAGGCACTTGCTTGTGTTGATTGGATTAACATAATGGCATATGATGGTGGTGATGGTGATAGACATTCCTCTTACGACTTTGCTGTCGCTTCTGCACAATATTGGAGAAATAATAGAAAACTCCCTAAAAATAAAGTTGTACTTGGTGTACCTTTTTATGGTAGACCTAGTTGGGCAAGCTATGAAGACATATTAAAAGCTGACTCTAATGCTCACAAAAAAGATAAAGCTACTATTGATGGTAAAGAGGCTCATTATAACGGTACTGATACAATTAAGAAGAAAACAAAATGGGCAATGGAGAATTGTTCTGGTGTAATGATATGGGAAATTTCACAGGATACTACAATTAAAGATAAAAGTCTTCTTAATGCAATTTACGAAACTATAACAAAAAGAAATTGATACCTTTCAATTTCTTTTTTTATTATTTATTCTATATTAATTTGTTCCATTTACATACTTTATTTTCAATTAAATCAATTAATTTAAATAAAATGATTCCAAATATACTAATTGCAATTATTCCACTATACATTGAAACATAATCAACCTTAATCCAAGAGTTCATTATATAATAACCTATTCCTAACTTAGTTGCGTAGTTTTCTGCAAAAAATAATGCAGCCATACTTGAACCTAAGGCAATTCTTAATGCAGTAAATAGCTTTGGTAAGCTTGCTGGTACAATTATATCTTTTAAAATCATTTTATTTGATAATCTCAAAGCCTTAGCTGAAATCATAAATTCCTTTGGAATAGCCTTAACACCATCTCTAGTTGATATAATGATTTGAAATACTGCAATAGCAACAATTAAAATTATTTTTGATAAATCTCCTAGCCCAAATAAAATCATAAATACAGGTAAAAATGCTATTCTTGGTATTGGAAAAAACAGATAAATAATTGGAGATATAAGGTTATCCAAGGTTTTGTTCCACCCAATAGCCACCCCTAATGAATATCCTATTATAGTTGTAATAGTTAATGCTATTATTAATCTATAGCTACTAGCTAAAATATTTTTTAATAAAGTACTATATCCTATTTCAATGAATCTCTTAATCACTTCAAAAGGGTTAGGAACCACAAATGAGTTTAATAACTTATGAATAACATACCAAAAAATTATTACCATTAATATTGCATAAATATATTTTATTATTTTATTCATTCGTCTCCCTCATATCCTTCTAAAAGTTCTCTTATTTCATGACACTTTCGAAAAAATTCATAAGACTTTCTC
>JBOFVP010000276.1:0-19710 GCA_051653165.1 Clostridium sp. | reverse complement strand
GATTAGAAGATAGAGTAAAGAATAGTGTATTTGGTCAAGATAAAGCAGTTGATGAGGTTGTAAGAGCTATTAAAATATCTAGAGCTGGACTTAATGAAGAAAATAAACCAGTTGCATCATTATTATTTGTGGGACCTACTGGAGTTGGTAAGACGGAAATTGCAAAAGTAATATCAAAGGAGTTAGGAGTTTCATTGATTAGATTTGATATGAGTGAATATGGAGAAAAGCATTCTGCATCCAAACTTATAGGATCACCTCCAGGGTATATTGGATATGAAGAGGGTGGATTATTAACTGATGCAATAAGGAAAGAACCAAATGCTGTTCTACTTTTAGATGAAATAGAAAAGGCTCATGAGGATATATTAAATGTTTTATTAGGGGTAATGGATTATGCAACTTTAAGTGATAATAAAGGAAGAAAGGCTGATTTTAGAAACATTATTCTAATAATGACTTCTAATGCAGGAGCAAAGAATATTGGAAGAAATTTAGTTGGATTTGGTGATAGAGAAATACGTGGAGAATCTATTATGGAAGAAGTTAAAAAGTATTTCACTCCTGAGTTTAGAAATAGGCTAAATGGAATTGTTGTATTTAATCATATTGATGAAAATATGGCAAAAAGTATTTCTGAAAATAAGCTAAAAGAATTTGCCACTAAATTAAGAGGTAAAAATATAGATTTAAAAATTGAAAATAGTGCTATTGAGAGAGTTGTAGAGTCTGGAATATCAAGACAATACGGTGCAAGGGAAATTCTTAGAGTAATAGATAAGGATATTAAGCCTTTATTTATTGATAAGATACTATTTGGAGAATTAAAAAATGGTGGAAATTGCATATTAAGTTATATAAATAATAAATTTAGAATAATAATTGACAAAAAATAGAAAAATGGTATAATTATAACATAAATTAGATTTTAAGGAGGTAGAGTTATGTTTAGAGTAGTCGATAATAAAAATTACAAAAATAATATTAAGCTTAGATTAACTCTACAATTCAGTTAAGAGTCTAATTAGTTATAAATTAATGACTATACTTTAGATTTATTAGCCATAGTAGAATTATTCTACTATGGCTTTTTAGGCCATAAAAATATTTATGGTCTATTTATTTATCAAAATTTAAAAAATAAGAAAGGAGAAATGAATTATGATTATGATTACAAAAAAATCAAGAGAAGTTAAAATGGAGGGCAGAGAAAAAATAAGGAGGGATTGCTGTGCTAGATTACGGTAGAAATGAATATTATATATTGCCATTAATTTCTGAAAGAAATGTATTATCTAAAGAATTAAGACAATATTGCAACGATGAAAAAATTTGTGTTTGTTATTTTATATCAATAATATGTAAGATTTTTAGCAGATAGTTTATATAAGTATATAGTCATTAAAATGGGAAGAAAAGTATGATTACAGGGGAAAAAATAATATTAAGAGAGTATAGAGAAAGTGATGTTGAAATAGCATATAAATTTATTGATGGTTTAGAGTCAAAAAAATTATTAGCTGGAGCAGCTACATTTCTAATATGGGACGAAGAAAGTTGGATTTAAAGAAGAGTTATTTAGAGAAGGAAAATACCATGACATAATAAGAATGAGTATATTATCTAAAGACTTCTTTGAAAAATAAAAGTAATGGGCAATCGGTAGATTGTCCATTACTTTTTACCATTCACCAGGATAGGAAATTAAGTGTACTGTAATATTACGTCTCCCAAAAGAATAGGCTTCTTCATAGGAATTCATAAATAAATCTATTTTCATACCTTTAATAATACCCCCAGTATCAGCAGCAATAGCATATCCATAGTTTGGAATATAAAGCTTGCTTCCTAAGGGTATTACTGTTGGGTCAACAGCTACTGTGCTTATTCCATTAGGATCTCTTACAGGTACAGTTCCCATAGCAGTAATAGTATGTCCATAGTATGCAGAAGCATTCATTGTATATGTTGCTAAATAAGAACCATCAGCTGGTGGGTCAGTAGAATCAGAACCCTTAAAAAGTGTTTCTACTAATTCTTCACCTTTACTTATAGCAGCTTGGACATTGTTTTTAACTGATGAATTAGTAAGTTGAGGTAACAATCCTTTTAAATCTCTAATAGCATTATTTAATGATGTAATACTAGGGTTGCTTGAATTAATAACATTAATTAAATTAAAAACTAGATTTTCCTCATTTTCTTTTATTTGATCAGATATTAAGGATTTTTTACTATTTAAAACCTCTTTTTCTTTTAGTACTGAAGCTTCCTTAGCCCTTAATAATTTCAGGTTATCATTAATTTTTGTGTTGATTGTTTCAGTTTTAATTTTTTTCTCTTCTAATAGTTTCCTGTCATTATCTAAGGCTGATACCTTAGATTCTATATTCTTTATCATTTTATTATCAAGGTCAATTAATTTTTTTACTGAAAACAGTCTATCAATTAAGTCGCTAAAGCCATTAGATTCAAATAAAAAACCGATATAGTTAACAGAAGATGTAATACCACTCTTATAAGATTCTCTTAATCTTAAGGAAAGAAGCTCCTCAGTTTCTTTAATTTCTTCTTTTGAAGTAGCAATTTTAGTTTCAGTAGTATATATTTCATTTTCTAAAGAAGAAATTTTTTTCTTGTTATTAGATAATTCAGTATTAACCGTATAAATTTCAGATTGTAGTTTTGAAATAGAATTGTCTATTTTCTTTATATCATCATTTACTTGCTGGAATTCAAGTCTACTGCTATTTAAGTCACCACTAGTAGAAGGTGTTGCGTAAACAGGTAATGATGTATTAATAGAAATTGTAACTATTATAAAAGAACATAAAATTTTATTTTTCATTTATCCTCCTTTAATTGAATATTTTTATAAAATTATAACATGATAATAAAAAAAATGCATCGGTAGATAATACCAATGCAATAAAATATAATAGATTATTTTTCGAATTTTCTTTTATAAAACATTATAGAACAAGCCATAACAAATATACAAAGTAACACATAATAAACAAATAGGTGATTTTGAGCTCCACCAGATAATATAACAAGAGAACCTATAAACCCTAGTGCAGGATAAAGCTTTCCTTTAACAAATCCTTTAATTTCACCAGCTTTACCAAGTTTGTATACTGCATAATATAATGCACAATATAAAACATAGGACATAACAACAGAAATCTCAGATATATCTGAATTAGGTAATAAATTATACTTTTGTGTTAAGTAGTGAATTACAATCCAAAATAATGAAATAATACCAGCGTAAATTGCAGAGTTCACAGGCATATTATATTTTTTATTTAAAATACTTATTTTATCTGATAATGGTAGCATACCTCTTAATCCTAAAGAGTAAGGTAATCTTATGAACCCCATAATAAGTCCATTAACAGTACCAATCACAGAGATAATAACAAAGATTAAAATAACTTTAGCTCCTGTTGGTCCTAAAATCATATTAGCAGCAAGGTTAACATGTTCATCACCTAAAGCTATAACATTTTCAGGTCCAACTAATAAAGATATTCCTACAAAATAAGCAAGATATATAATTAAAACAAATATTGGTCCAATCATTAAGGCTAAAGGTAATGTTTTTTTAGAGTCTTTAACCTCGTGAGATATTGAGGTAGCTACAATCCACCCATCAAATGAAAAAGCTATAGGTGCTATTGCTGCAATCCATGAAGTTGATCTAACAACTTCAAAATGTTCAGGAGTGAATCCATTAAAATCACTAAAGAACAAACCATAGATAGCAATAAGTATTAGTGGGATTATTTTTATAATAGTTGCACCGTTTTGGAATAATCCTCCAAGTTTGGCTGAAAGAGTATTAACGATAAATAAAAATAAAGTAAATATTCCTCCAATTAAGATTTGGTTTTCAAGAGTACCTTCAATACCAAATAACATACAACTATAAATTCCTATAACCCATCCAACAACAACTACCAAGGTTGGGAAATATAATAAAGTTTGAAACCATCCAAATGCGCAAGATATCTTTTTATTTAAAAATTTCTCTGCATAAGCAATAATTCCACCTGTTCCTTCAGTTCTTGATGCTAATTCAGCTATGTTTAAGCATCCAAAAATAACACAAAAAGCGGCTAGACAAAATGTTATAACCCCCATAGTGATATTTCCATTAGTAGCAACTAATATATTGTCGCTTTTAAAAAAGATTCCTGAGCCAATTACAATACCAACAATCATTGTAATTGCTGTAAATAAACCATACTTCTTTTCTTCCATAATAAATTTGTCCTTTCTTCTGTACTTCTATACTACAATTTATACAAATAATCACATTAACTTTTGTATATTTATATATAATATATGAATAATAAAAAATAGACAAGCTAATGATATGAAAAATGAATCGATTGCAGAAGTTTTATGAAAATATTAAATATTAAGCATATATGATAATATAAACATAAAAATAGGTTTAAGTATATGATAATTTAATAACACATAAAACATATAAAGTTGAAGTTAAATAAAATAAAGAGTAAAATTAAAAAAGATTAAATTTAAATTAAAGTAAGGTGGAGGAATAAAAATGGAAGATATCTCATTAGTGCTTGAAGGTGGAGGTTTGAGAGGGGTATATACTGCAGGAGTACTTGATTATTTTTTAGATAGGAAAATAGATTTAAAATATTGTGTAGGGGTATCAGCAGGAGCATGCCAAGGAGCATCATATATAACTAAACAAAGGCAAAGAAATTATAGGGTAAATACTGAATATCTACATGACAAAGAATACCTTAGCTTTAAAAACTTAATAACAAAAGGGTCGATGTTTGGAATGGAAATGTTATTAAATAAAATTCCTAGAGAGTTAGATTTATTCGATTATGTGTACTTTAGAAATTGTAATGTTAAATATGTTGTTGGTACTACTGATTGTGAAACAGGTAGCGCTAAGTTTTATAATATAGATGACTTTGATAAGGCAGATAGTATAATGCAAGCAACTATATCCTTACCCCTTGTAGCTAAAATAGTTAATTATGATGGGTTAAAGCTATTAGATGGAGGAATTTCTATGCCTATTCCAATAAAAAAAGCTATTGAGGACGGATATAAGAAGCATATAGTTATTTTAACTCAGCATGATGGTTATAGAAAGGATAAAACATCAACACTACCAATAATGAGGGTTATTTATAGAAAATATCCTAAATTAATTGAAGCAATGAAAAATAGACATTTAGTATATAATGATACATTAGAATTTATAAGTGAGTTAGAAAATAAAGGTGAATGTTTAGTAATAAGACCAAGCTCACCACTAGGTATAGGAAGATTTGAGAAGGATAAAAAGAGATTAAGAGAGATATATAGCCAAGGTTATGAAGATGGAAAAATGGCAGAAAAAAAGTTAAACGAGTTTTTAGGGATAAACTAGTTAACAATTAACATCTAATTCCACTATGTAATGTTATTGTGTTTAATAGCATATACTGTGTGGGGGGATGAATTATGGAATTTCTTAAAAATTATAAAAAACTAATTGATATAGCTATGCTGTTTATAGTAGTGTTCGTTATAACATTTACTATAAAATATTATTTTCAACCATTTATATCAATGATAATAATATTTTTCATTTCACATCCATTATATAAAGCTTGTTGTAGGGTTGGAATTGGAGATAAAATAAGTGGAGCAATATCTATACTTATTATAAATGTAATAATAATAATAGCATTGTTTTACTTAGGAAGTTCTATATATTCTTTTGGAGTGGGTTTATATGAAAAAAATGTAGAGTTAATTCATCAAGGGATAACACTATTATCAAATGCCCTAAGTGAAAATTTTAAGGAATTTAATATTAGTGGGGAACTAATGAAATTACTCCAAAAGGATTTTGTGAGAACTGGGGCAATATCAACAGGAGAATTTTTTCTAGCTTATTTTATTGGGAATATATCAGCATTTTTTCTTTTGGTTGATAGAGAAAAGTTTATAACACTTGGAGAATTGTTATTGCCACAAGGTATAATAAAATCGTTAAAAAAACAAAGAAAAAATATCAAACAAATGTTAACAATACAATTAATATTAATATTAATTTCAACTTTAGAAATAATGATAGGATTTTTAATATTAAGAATACCAAATGGATTTTTATTAGGTATAATATGTGGTATTTTAGATTTATTACCTTATGTAGGAACTATAATTGTATTTATTCCAATTATAATATACAATATATTAGTGAAGAATTATCTTATAGCATTTGCAGTTGTAATATTATTTATTATTGTTCAGGTTGTGAGAGAAGTTCTAGAAGCGAAATTTTTAAGTAATAGACTAGAACTACATCCATTACTTGTATTATTATCAATTTACATAGGGGTTAAATTGTTTGGAATATTAGGTGTATTTGTTGGTCCAGTATTCGGAATGTTTGCAAAAGAGATAATTTACAATGAAGGGTGAGAAGCGGAGGAGACATATGAAGAAACTTTCAATATTAGGTGTAACAGGTTCTATTGGAACTCAAACTCTTGATGTTATTAGAAATTCAAAGGGTGAAATGGAATTAATAGGGGCTACTGCAAATACATCAGTAGAGAGTATGAAAAGTATAATAGATGAATTTAATCCTAAATATGTGGGTATGATGAGTGTGGAAAGCGCAAAAGAAATTAAAGAATATTGCATTGAAAAATCACTAAATATAGAAGTTGTTGAAGGAATTGAAGGGTTAAATAAAATAGCATCCTTAGATGAAATTGATATGGTTGTTACATCTGTAGTTGGAATGATAGGATTAAAACCAACTATGGAAGCTATTAATGCAGGAAAGGATATAGCCCTTGCAAATAAGGAAACACTAGTAGTTGCAGGTGAAATAGTAATGAAGGCTGCAAAAGAAAAAGGGGTTAGAATTCTTCCAGTTGACTCTGAACATAGTGCGATTTTTCAAAGTTTAAGGGGAAATGATTTAAAGGATCTTAAAAAAGTTATTTTAACAGCATCAGGAGGTCCGTTTAGAGGGAAAGACAGAGAGTTTTTAAAAAATGTAGGTTTAAGAGATGCATTAAAGCATCCAAATTGGACAATGGGACAAAAAATAACAATAGATTCAGCTACTTTAATGAACAAAGGATTAGAGGTTATAGAAGCACATTGGTTATTTGATGTTAGTTATGATGATATTCAAGTATTAGTTCACCCACAGAGTATTATACATTCAATGGTTGAGTATAAGGACAGAAGTATAATTGCTCAAATAGGTTCACCTGATATGAGATTACCAATACAGTATGCAATTAACTATCCAAATAGAAGTGAAGAGGTAGCAAAAGGAATAGACTTTTATGATATTGCTACATTAACCTTTGAAAAACCAGATATGGATACTTTTTCATGTTTGGATATGGCATTTAAGTATGGTAAAATAGGTGGTTTATATCCAACAGTATTAAATGGAGCTAATGAAATGGCTGTAGAATTGTTTTTAAAAGAAAAAATAAGTTTCTTAGATATACCAAAGGCTATTGAAGATGCTATAAAGTCATTTGATAAGGAATGTAAAAAAGAATTAACTTTAGAGAACATAATTAATTTAGATTATAAAGTAAAAGAGTATGTTAAAAATAAATGGTGTTAGGAGGATTTTAATTTGTATATTATATGGGCAATATTAGCTTTTGGATTATTAATAATAGTTCATGAACTAGGTCATTTTATAATGGCTAAAATTAATGGGGTTTATGTTGAGGAATTCGCAATAGGTATGGGACCTAAGATTTTCTCATATAAGACAAAGGAAACTGCATATTCTCTTGGGATATTCCCAATAGGTGGATATGTAAAAATGCTTGGTGAAGAAGAAAATGTTGATGATGACAGAAGTCTTTCAAGTAAGTCACCAATAAGAAGAATAAGTATTATTATTGCAGGGGCAGTAATGAACTTTTTACTTGCAATAGCAATTTTTACTGCAACATTATTTAATCATGGATATAAACTTCCACAGGCTGATTCTATTACACCGAATTCGCCAGCTGCTAAAGCAGGAATTCAATCAGGTGATACCTTTGTAAGAATTGATGGTACTCCAGTTTTATCAGCAGATGACTTAACTGTCGGTATAGGAATGTCAAATGGTAAAGAAATAGATATGGTAGTAGAGAGAAATGGAGAAAGATTTAACACTAAAATTACTCCTGAATTCAATGAAGAAGAGAAAAGATATATGATAGGGTTTGGATTTGCAGTTGAAAGTAATCCAAGTTTAATAAGCTCATTTAAACAAAGCTTTAAACAAACTGGCTCAATTGTTGTTCAAACATTTAAAGGGCTTAAAAGTATAATTACAGGTAAGGCAAATTTAAAAACTGATGTTGGTGGACCAGTTACAATAATTAAAATGTCAGGGGAAGCAGCTAAAAATGGAATATGGAATTTACTATATTTCACAGCATTTATATCAGTTAACTTAGCTGTATTTAATATGTTACCATTCCCAGCTTTAGATGGAGGGTGGACATTAATTATATTAATTGAAATGATAACAAGAAGAAAAGTACCAGAAAAAGTAGTAGGAATATTAAACTATGTTGGTTTTGCCATACTTATAGGGCTTACAATTATGGTAACTATTAAGGATATTTTATTCCCTGTTAGTTTTTAGGAGATGATAAAAATGAATAGAAGAGAAACGATAAAGGTTAAGGTTGGAAATGTTTATGTTGGTGGAGATGCCAAGGTTTCAATACAATCAATGACAAATACAGATACAAGAGATGCTTTAAAAACATTAGAGCAAATTAATGCTTTATATAATGAAGGGTGTGAGATTGTAAGATGTGCCGTTCCAGATATGGAAGCTGCAGAGGCCTTAAAAGAAATTACAAAGAACTCACCAATACCAGTTGTTGCTGATATACACTTTGATTATAAATTAGCTTTAAAATCAATAGAAAATGGAGTTTCAGCACTTAGAATAAATCCAGGCAATATTGGATCTGAGGATAGAGTTAGAAAAGTTGTTAATGCGGCTAAGGAGAAAAACTTACCAATAAGAATAGGTGTTAATGCAGGTTCATTAGAGAAGGATATATTAGAAAGAGATGGAAGACCAACACCAGAAGGATTAGTTGAAAGTGCAATGAGACATGTCAAAATATTTGAAGAACTTGATTTTAGAGATATAGTTATTTCAATAAAGTCTTCAGATGTTAATATGATGATTGAAGCTTATAGATTAATGAGTAAAACATGTAACTATCCACTTCATTTAGGAGTAACTGAGTCAGGTACTAAATTTAAAGGAACTATTAAATCTAGTATTGGAATTGGTACATTACTTGCAGAGGGAATTGGAGATACTATAAGAGTATCATTAACTACAAATCCTGTGGAAGAGATTAAGGTAGGTCGTGAAATTTTAGCAGCCTTAGGTTTAAGAGAAGAAGGGGTTAAATTTGTTTCATGTCCAACTTGTGGAAGAACTCAAATTAATCTAATAAGAATAGCTGAAGAGGTTGAAAAAAGACTTGAAGGTTGTAATAAAAATATAAAAGTTGCAGTTATGGGATGTGTTGTTAATGGTCCTGGAGAAGCAAGAGAAGCAGATATTGGTATTGCAGGTGGAAAGGGAGAAGGTATAATATTTAAAAAGGGTGTTGTCTTTAAGAAAGTAAAAGAGGAAGACTTAATAGAAGAATTACTTAAAGAGATAGACGCACTATAGAGAAATTAGAGGAGTGTGATTTAAAAGTTCACACTCCTCTAAAATGTAGAGGAGGAAGAAGTAGTGAGTAACATTTTTCTAAAGAAGATAAATACAGAAATTAATAAAAGCGAAGAACTAGAAAATAAAGAAATAAAAATAATAAGATTTCAGTTTTTTAGGAAAAGTAATTTGCTAAAAGTAAAAATAAGAGTAGTAGAAAATCTTCTTCCTGAAGAAGAAGAGTGGATTAAATCCTTAATAATTAAAAATTTAGGTGTTGATATTAATGTTGAATTATTGTCTGTTAGAGAAGTTGCTAGTTTAAGTGTAGAAGAAATATTAGAACATCATTGGCTTGATGTTGTAATGAAGATAATAAAAGCAACTCCTATGTGTAGAAATGTCTTACTATCACAATACAAAGAAGTAAAGGAGGGTAAGATAATAATTAGAAGTGGTGCACAGGCCATTGTAAATTATGCAAAGAAAAAGGGTGTTGAAAAGCAGATTATAGAAAATATTGAAGATATTTTTTATAGAAGTGTAAAGGTTGAAATTAAGTATGATAAAACCTTAGAGGAAATTGGATACGAAGATGCTAAGAGAAGTGAAAATAGGCAAATTCTAGAAAATGTATTAAAGGAAAGAGCTCATACAATAAAAAATAATGATGGACCTAGGGAACCTAAAAAAGAAGACAGTAAGCCTGCTCAAAAGGATTATCAAAAATATAAGAAAGAGCCAAAGGGTGAAAATTGTGTTCTTGGTAGAAATATATCACTTGAAGCAACACCTATAAAAGATATAGATGAAACAACGGGATATGTTGCTGTTGTTGGTGAAATATTTAAAACAGATATAATAGAAACAAAAACGGGGAAGACAATTTTAACCTTCTTTATTACAGATTTAACCTCATCTATAACTGTTAAATGTTTCTTAAAAGCAAATGAAAAAGATGAGGTTCTTGAAAATGTAAAAAAAGGATTATACTGCAAAGTAAGGGGAGAAGCGGTATATGACACTTACCAAAGAGAAGTTGTAATAATGGGTAGAGATATTGTTAAAATGAAAAAGATTGAAAGGATGGATGGAGCTGAAGAAAAAAGGATTGAACTTCATGCACATACAACCATGAGTACAATGGATGGAATAGTATCAGTTGGTAAGTTAGTTGAGAGAGCGGCAAAATGGGGTCATGAAGCAATTGCCATAACTGATCATGGGGTTGTTCAGGCCTTTCCAGATGCACAGTCTGCAGCTAAAAAAAATAAAATTAAAGTTATTTATGGAGTGGAAGGATACTTAGTAGATAATGGAGTCTCCATGGTTTTAAATGAAAATGGAGAAGATTTAGATAGTGATTATGTAGTATTTGACCTTGAAACCACAGGGTTTTCATCGAAGAATGATAAAGTAATAGAAATAGGTGCAGTTAAAGTAAGTGATGGTAAAATTATAGATAGTTTTTCAGTATTCGTAAATCCTGAAAGAAGTATTCCATATAAAATAATAGAATTAACAGGTATAACAGATGATATGGTTAAGGATGCAAAAACAATAGAAGAGGTTCTTCCAGCGTTCTTAGATTTTTGTAATGGATGTGTGTTAGTTGCTCATAATGCACCATTTGATACAGCTTTTATAAAACATAATTGTAATCTTATGGGGTTGCCATTTAATTATGGAGTATTAGATACAGTTCCACTTGCTAGATTTCTATATCCTGACTTAAAAAAAGTAAAACTTAATTTAGTTGCTAAATACCTAGGTATTGAATTGAAAAATCACCATAGGGCTGTGGATGATGCAAAGGCTACAGCTGATATACTGCTTAAAATGTTTGAAAGGCTAAGTGATGAACTAGAAATTAAAACATTGAAAAAGTTAAATGAAGTATATTTACAAAAAATTGATGTTAGAAAGCAACCGAGTTATCATATTATAATCTTAGCAAAAAATCAGACAGGAATTAAAAACCTATATAAGTTAGTTTCAAAGGCACATTTGAATCATTTCTTTAAAACTGCAAGAACACCAAAAACACTTCTTGCAGAACATAGAGAAGGCTTAATAATTGGAACAGCCTGCGAAGGTGGGCAATTATATAGAAACATATTAGATGGTAAATCTGATGAAGAATTAAAAGATATAATAGAGTTTTATGATTATCTAGAGATTCAACCTGTTGAAAATAACGCCTTTTTAATAGAAAAGGGCAATGTAAAAGACTTTGATGAGCTAAGAGAGATAAATAGAAGAATTTATAATTTAGCAAAGAAACATAATAAACTTGTTGTAGCAACTGGTGATGTTCATTTTCTTGAACCAAATGATGAGGCTTTTAGAAGGATTATTATGGCAGGAAAAGGATTTAAAGATGCGGATAATCAAGCGCCTTTATATTTGAAAACAACTGAAGAAATGTTAAAAGAATTTTCTTATTTAGGAGAAAGGGAAGCGAGAGAAGTTGTAATCTATAATCCTAAAAAAATTGCAGATATGGTTGAGGGTGTAAAACCTATACCAGATGAAACATTCCCTCCTAAAATTGAGGGTGCTGATGATGACATAAGAAATATGACATTAAATAAGGTTCATTCAATTTATGGGGATAATCTACCGGAGGTTGTTCAGAAAAGATTAGATAAAGAATTAAATTCCATTATATCAAATGGTTATGCAGTACTTTATCTAATAGCACAAAAATTGGTAGCAAAGTCCTTAGAAGATGGATATTTAGTAGGTTCTAGAGGATCAGTTGGATCATCATTTGTAGCAACAATGTCGGATATTACAGAGGTTAATGGACTTCCACCCCATTATGTATGTCCTAAATGCAAAAAGTCAGAGTTCTTTTTAGATGGCTCAATAAGCTCTGGAGCTGACTTGCCAGATAAGGATTGTCCAGATTGTGGTGAAAAATATATAAAAGATGGTCATGATATACCATTTGAAACCTTTTTAGGATTTGAAGGAGACAAAGAACCAGATATTGACCTTAATTTCTCAGGAGAATATCAAGGTGTTGTTCATAAATATTGTGAGGTTTTATTTGGAAAGGGATATGTATTTAAGGCGGGTACAATTGGTACTGTTGCAGAAAAAACTGCTTATGGATATGTTAGAAAATATTTAGATGAAAGAGGTATTATAACAAGCGTTGCTGAAATTGAAAGATTAACACTTGGTTGTACAGGGATAAAAAGAACATCAGGGCAACATCCAGGTGGAATAATGGTTGTTCCAAGTGATAATGAGATTTATAATTTCACACCTATACAACATCCAGCAGATGATAATGACTCTGATATTATAACAACTCACTTTGACTATCATTCAATAAGTGGTAGACTTTTAAAACTTGATATTCTTGGGCACGACGATCCAACAGTTTTAAGAATGCTTCAAGATTTAACTGGATTAGATCCAAAAACTATACCTTTAAATGATGAGAAGGTTATTAGTTTATTTACATCGCCAGAGGCATTAGGTTTAACAGTGGAAGAACTTGGATGTGAAGTAGGTTCTTATGGTCTTCCTGAGTTTGGAACAAAATTTGTTAGAGGAATGTTAGTTGATACACAACCTAAGACATTTGCAGATTTAGTAAGAATATCAGGTTTATCACATGGTACTGATGTATGGTTAAATAATGCACAGTATTTCATAAAAGAAGGATATACAACACTAAAAGATTGTATATCAACTAGAGATGATATTATGGTGTACCTAATGTATAAGGGAGTTCCTCCAAAACTTGCCTTTACTATAATGGAATCAGTTAGAAAAGGTAAGGGATTAACGGAGGACTTCGAAAAATCAATGAGAGAAAATGAAGTTCCAGATTGGTACATTGAATCATGTAAAAGAATAAAGTATATGTTCCCTAAAGGGCATGCAGTGGCATATGTTATGATGGCTGTTAGAATAGCATACTATAAAGTGTATTATCCACATGCATATTATGCAACATTCTTTACTGTTAGAGCTGATGATTTTGACGCGGATTTAATTTGTAAGGGTGAAGGCGCTATTGAAGCAAGGCTTAAAGAAATATATGACCTAGGAAATAATGCTACAGTAAAAGATAAAGGATTGATGACATCTTTAGAATTAGCATATGAAATGAATAAAAGGGGAATTAAGTTATTAAAGGTTGATTTATACAAATCGGAGGCTGTTAAATTCATTATAGAAGATGGGAATTTAAGACCTCCATTGAATGCTTTAGCTGGTGTTGGAGATAATGCAGCTAAATCAATAGTTGAATCAAGAAAAGATGGAGAGTTTATTTCTAAAGAGGATTTAAGATTAAGAGCTAAGGTTACAAAGACAGTTATTGAGACATTAAGCAACCATGGTTGCCTTGATGGACTATCCGAAACAAATCAATTATCTTTATTTTAAATATACTTGTATTAGTAAGAAAACTATGTTACAATCGTAATGAGTTTATTTACAATAGCGAGATTAGAGAGTGGGACATAATGACCCGCTCTTTATATTTAAACGCAACTAATAATAGTTGCGTTTTTGACTAATTTAAAATAGAAATTGCTTATTTAGGGTAAACTAGAAAATGAAAATTGAATATTGCAAAGGAGGGGAAATCATGAAAATGGATGCATTAATCCAAGAGGTGGAAAAATTAGTGAAGCCTATTTCTGATGAACTTGAATACGAACTGTACCATGTAGAGTTTGTAAAGGAAAATGGAGAAAATTACCTAAGAATATACATCGATAAAGATGGTGGAGTTGCATTAAGCGATTGTGAAGCACTTTCAAGAAGAGTTAGTGATATGCTAGATGAAGTAGATCCAATAACTGATTCATATTACCTTGAAGTTTCATCACCGGGTCTTAATAGAGGGTTATATAAATCACAACATTTCGCAAGATTTATAGGAAGAGAAGTGTTTGTAAGATTTAACGGTAGCCTAGAAGGAAGTAAGAACATAAAAGGTATATTAAAGGAAGCAACTGACGATTATATTGTAGTCGAAGGTGAAGTTGAAATGACAATTAATAAGGACAAAATTAAAACTGCAAATATAGATGGGGAAATTTAGTGAGGAGGATATAACAATGAACGAAGAATTTATAGGTGCTCTAAGAGAACTTGTAAAAGAAAAGGGGATTAGCGAGGATCTTATTTTTACAACATTAGAGGATGCACTAGTGGCTGCATACAAGAAAAATTATCAAAACAATTATTCAGCTGCTCAAAATGTAAAAGTAACAATGAGCAGAGAAACAGGAGAAATACATGTTTACGCACAAAAGATTGTTGTAGATGATGTATATGATGAGGTAACTGAAATTTCAATTGAAGAGGCAAAAGCAATTAGCCCTAAATATGAAGTTGATGATGTAGTTGATTTAGAAGTTACACCAAAGAACTTTGGAAGAGTTGCAGCACAATTAGCTAAGCAAGTAGTAACTCAAAGAATAAAAGAAGCTGAAAGAACTATTATTTATAATGAATACAAAGATTTAGAATTTGATATCATTACAGGTACAATCTTAAGAGAAGACAAGGGTATGGTATTTGTAAACCTTGGAAAGCTTGAAGGAGTTATTGGACCAAAAGAACAAATTCCAAATGAGGTATATAAATTCAACGAAAAGTTAAAGTTATATATAGTAGAAGTTAAAAACACTTCAAAGGGTGCATCAATACATGTATCAAGAACTCATCCAGGATTAGTTAAAAGATTATTTGAACTAGAAGTTCCTGAAATATATGAAGGTGTTGTTGAAATAAAGAGCATCTCAAGAGAAGCAGGTTCAAGAAGTAAAATTGCAGTTCATTCAAATGATCCAGAAGTAGATGCAATGGGTTCATGTGTAGGACCTAAGGGTGTAAGAGTTCAAAATATAGTAAATGAATTAAAAAGTGAAAAAATAGATATAATTAAGTGGAGCAAAGATCCAGCTGAATTTATATCAAATTCATTAAGCCCAGCAAAGGTATTATCAGTAGAAGTTGATGAAGAAAATAAGTCAGCGAAAGTTGTAGTTGATGACAATCAATTATCATTAGCTATTGGTAAGGAAGGTCAAAATGTTAGATTAGCAGCAAGACTTACTAACTGGAAAATAGATATTAAGAGTAAATCACAAGCTGCAAAAGTTGCACAAGAAGCTTCTGTAGAAGAAGTTTTAGCTGAAGAAATATCAGAATAGGCTAATAAGGTGGAGGATTAATGATGAAAACTAAAAAAATTCCACTAAGAATGTGCACAGGGTGTTCAGAAATGAAGCCTAAAAAAGAACTGATTAGAGTTGTTAAGAGTCCTGAAGGAGAAGTTTCAGTAGACTTAACAGGTAAAAAGTCAGGAAGAGGAGCTTATGTATGTAAGTGTATAGAATGTTTAGAGAAGTCTTTTAAAACTAAAAGATTATCTAGAAATCTTGAGGTTACTATAAGCGAAGAAATATATAATAGATTAAGGGAAGAAATGGCAAATGAATAAGTTTTTTAATTTTTTAGGATTAGCTAAAAGAGCAGGAAGTATTGTAGAAGGATATAGTAAGTGCGATGAGCAAAGAAATAGAAAGCAATTACAATTATTCATTATATCAAAGGATGCCTCTTCGACCACAAGAAAAAAATTTGTAAATCATTGTAATGAAAAGAAAATACCATATATTGAAGGAATTTCTAAAGAAGAGCTTGGTATGGCCATTGGTAGAGAAGAAGTTAACGTAATGGCAATCGAGGATAAAAATATGGCTAAAAAGCTATTATCTCTTTACGAGGAGGAAAATCAATGTATGAAGTAAAATAATCGGGGGTGACTATATGTCAAAAATAAGAGTACATGAGTTAGCAAAGGAAATAAATGTTGAATCAAAAGAGTTAATAGCAATATTAATGGATGAATTTGGTGTAGAAGTTAAGAATCATATGAGCACTATAGAAGATGAAGATGCTGCATTAATAAAAGAACTTTTTGAAGACAATAAAGCAGAAGTTTTAGACGGGTCAAAGAAGAGTTTAGTTGATCAATATGAAGACGAACTAGCAGAAGAAGTTAATAAAGGTATTAACAAAAAGAAAAAGACAAAGAAGCAACTTGAAAAAGAAAAGCAAGAAGCTGAAGAAGCGAGAATCGCTGAAGGTGTTTTAGTTCATATAGGTGAAACTATAACAGTAAAAGAATTAGCAGATAAAATTGGTAAGCCTCATAATGATGTAATAAGAACACTTATATTTACAGGTGTTATGGCTGGATTAAATCAAGAAATTGATTATGCAACTGCTGAAAAAGTATGTGAAAAATATGAAATACTAGTTGAAAAAGAGGAAGTTAAGTCTGAATTAGAAGATCTAGAAATAGAAGCAGATGAAGAAGAAAACTTAGTTAAGAGACCTCCAATTGTTACTGTTATGGGTCACGTTGACCATGGTAAGACATCATTATTAGATGCAATAAGAAAAGATAAAGTAACAGAATCAGAAGCTGGTGGAATCACTCAACATATTGGGGCTTACACAGTTACATTAAATGGAGAAGAAATTACATTCTTAGATACTCCAGGACATGAAGCTTTCACAGCTATGAGAGCTAGAGGAGCACAAGTAACTGATATAGTTATATTAGTTGTTGCTGCTGATGATGGAATAATGCCTCAAACTAAGGAAGCTATAAACCACTGTAAAGCTGCTGAAGTTCCTATGATAGTTGCAATCAATAAGATTGATAGACCAGGAGCTAACCTTGACAGAGTTAAACAAGAATTAACTGAGTTTGGATTAGTATCAGAAGACTGGGGTGGAGATACTATATGTGTTCCAGTTTCAGCTAAGATGGGAGAAAATATAGGAACTCTACTTGAAATGGTATTATTAACAGCTGAAATGTTAGAGTTAAAAGCTAACCCAGAAAGAAATGCTAAAGGAACTGTTATCGAAGCTAAACTTGATAAGGGAAGAGGTTCAGTAGCATCATTATTAGTTCAAAATGGTACTTTAAGTGTTGGAGATTCAATAGTTGTTGGTTCAACATATGGAAGAATCAGAGCTATGTTCGATGATACAGGTAAGAAGATTACTAGTGCAGGACCATCAATTCCAGTAGAAATACTAGGATTATCAGAAGTTCCAGCTGCTGGAGATAGATTCTTTAAGGTTAAAGATGAAAAATCAGCAAGAAATATGGCTGAAATAAGAAAAGAAAAAGTTAGAGAAGAACAACTTAAGTCAACTCATAGAGTATCTCTTGAAGGGTTATATGACCAAATTAAAGAGGGTAAAGTTAAAGAACTTGGTGCTATTGTAAAGGCTGATGTTCAAGGTTCTGTTGAAGCTATAAGACAATCATTAGAAAAGTTATCTACTGATGATGTTAAGGTAAGAGTAATACATGGAGCAGTTGGTGCAATAACTGAAACAGATATAACACTTGCAAGTGCTTCAAATGCTATAATGATAGGTTTTAATGTTAGACCTGATGGAAATGCAGTAGTTGCAGCTGACAGAGAAGGTATTGATATTAAAACATACAGAATTATATACGATGCAATTGAAGATGTTAAATCAGCTATGATCGGAATGCTAGATCCAGAATATAAGGAAGTAGTATTAGGTAAGGCTGAGGTTAGAGAAACTTATAAGATTTCTAATGTTGGAACAATAGCTGGATGTTATGTTTTAGATGGAAAGCTTCAAAGAAATGCTGATGTTAGAGTTATCAGAGACGGAATTGTTATATTTGAAAGCAAATTAGCATCATTAAAGAGATTTAAGGATGATGTTAAGGAAGCTGCTGCTGGATATGAGTGTGGATTAAGCGTTGAGAAATTCAATGATATCAAGGAAGGCGATATATTAGAAGCTTACGTTATGGAAGCTATAATAAGAAAAGAGCTTTAATAAAAAAGAGGTGAATAACTTGGCTAATTATAGAGGCGGAAGAATAAATGAAGAGGTTAAAAGAGAAATAAGTAACCTTATTCGAAATGAAATAAAGGACCCTAGATTAAGTGCAATGATCTCAGTTACTGCAGTAAAGGTAACTAAAGATTTAGCTTATGCTAAGGTTTATGTAAGTATTTTCACAATGAATGAGGAAGAAAAACTTAATAACCTTCAAGCATTAAAGAGTGCAAGTGGCTTTATAAGAAGAGAAATTGGTCAAAGAGTTAAACTTAGACACTGTCCTCAAATAATTTTTGAATTAGATGATTCAATTGATTATGGAATGAGAATAGAAGAATTACTTGTAAAATCAAAGGAGAAGTAAAATGTCCATAAAAGAAATTAAGGACTCTATAGTAAAATCAAATAAGATTGGAATTACTTTTCACACATCACCAGATGGTGATGCAATTGGAAGTGCCCTTGGTTTATTAAATGGATTGAGAGAGCTTGGAAAAGAAGCCTATATTACTTCAAGAGATGTTATCCCAGATAACCTCTCTTTCCTTTCATATGGAGAAGAAATAACAGGTGATATTTCTTCTCCTAAGAGGGGAACTGACTTAATTATAGTTGTTGATTGTGGAAATGTAGAAAGAATTTCCTCAGAACTAGATGACTATAGAGGAAGAATAATAAATATAGATCATCATATTTCAAATGAAATGTATGGTGACATCAATTATGTAGATGTAGAGGCAGCTGCTACAGCTGAAATCATATATTTATTACTTGAAGAATTAGGATTTAATTTTAATGAAAAAAATGATGTATTAGAGAGAATAGGTTCTTGTCTTTATACTTCATTAGTTACAGATACAGGCTCTTTTAGACATTCTAATGTAACTAAAAGAACACATGCAATTGCTTCTAAGTTTATAGAAGTTGGAGTTAAAAATTCTAAGGTGCATTCAAATCTTTTTGAGAATATTAAAGAGGTAGAATTAAGATTATTAGGAGAAGCACTTTGTAAATTAGAAATGCATTTTGATAACAAAGTAGCTTTAATAGCATTAGATAGTGAACTGTTAGAAAGATATGGCGGAAAAAAGGCAGAAACAGGTGGA
>JBOFVP010000275.1:0-2156 GCA_051653165.1 Clostridium sp. | reverse complement strand
AAGTCTTTTCCATTTAATTCCCTCCTAATTTAATAATATAGATAGGGCAACTTGTACCCCATACTTATATTACCATATTTAACCTACTGTTACAACTGTTTTAATTTATTTGTTTAAATAATTTTAATTAAAAGAGGGTAAATTAATCCCCTCCTTTATTATTTATTAAATAATTTATTTTCATAGATAGATTATTTAATCCATCTTTATGCAAGACAAAAACATTTCCTCCTACTGGGATTTGACTATACACTATGTGTGGAATATGATTTTTACATATCAATACAAAATCATATCTACGCTTTATCAACCCTAACATTCTGACATTATCTTCATATGGATTATACCAAGATGCTCTAACGCCCAAAGTTTTCATCATGTCAAGATAAATATTTTTATATTTAGAACCAATGATCAAAACACTATATTTATTCTCAAAGTCTTTATAATTAGCAGCCACTTTATTAGTAACAACAAACCTTCTAATTATTTTTTTATCGCTTCTAGGAATAGCTGTTTTGCTAATTTGAGTGGAATAGATTGTGTTTACAATGTATTTATCTTCATAAAAATATACGCTACAAGGACTCCCTATTGGTATATCAAATGGTTTAGTAACGGTATGAACTTCACCTTCTAATGCTTTAAATTGACAAGGAGATATAATTACTCCCATTACAAAATTTTTGATATCCATAAAAGCGTCAGACGAGACAATGTTGCTATCTTTTTTTACTTTGTTGTAATCCGAAATCAAATTATTATACTTTATTAATAATTTGTTATATTTCTCCTTAACATCTCTAATTTCTTCAAGAAACATTTTGTTGTTATCCCTTGTTTTTTTATTAATTTTTTTATCAATATTCTTTTTGTAAGCCTTAATATGTTCTTTTGAATTAATGTATTTCTTTTTATTATATTTAACACTCTCGCTCAATCTAATATTGTCTTCTTCTAGTGAGTTTATTATTATTTCTTTTTCTTCTATCATCCTTATAATATTTTCAATTTTTGAGTCTTTTCTGTTTATTTCTTTTGTTAATGTATCAATGCTTTCATTTTGAGTGTTTATTTGGTTTAAATACCTTTCAACTTTTTTACTTTCTTTCAAAAGTTTACTATTTAAGTTATTATTTCTGTCTTTTTCTTTTTTTAGAAGTTCTTTTGTTTTTGTTGTATCTTCATTATTGTTATTTTTTTTAGAATTAATATTACATGGGTTTGAAACAACACTAGTTATTTGTTCGCTTTTAGGTATTTGTTCTTTAATTTTTTCAAAAAGCTCTTTTTTTGACTCTAGTTTATCTTGTACTGTGGGTTTTTCATCCCTGTAAATTCTATGATTCCCATGTTTTAATCTAGTCCTGCTTATAACTAAGAATATTACAACCAAATACCATTAAAGTTTTAATCATTTTTAAACACCTCCTTTTTATAGTATACACCAAATTATTAAATATTAAACATCTTTATTTAAAATTCTTGTTTTAAATATTGCTCTATAAAGCCATAAATATATCCCTTTTATATAAGTTTAATTCAATTATTTCAAACCTTCTACTTCCATCTTCCCTTATTTCCCTAATATACTCCTCTTTTTCAAGTAGTTCCAATACTGAATTAACTTTATCGATGTTTATATCAGTATGTTCTACAATATCATAGATACTCATATTTCCATTTTGTAATGATTTAATAACTCTAGTAGCTACAAATTCTTTATGCACTTCTCTGCTAACATTTGTAATTTCTTTGTAAATATCTATTATATCTTTTAACACAAACTCACCACTTTCTCCTTTATTCTAAAATGTCTGTTTTATGTAATGTTTAATTTACTTTAAATCTATCTATACCATCTAATAATTCATGGTTGAAAGTCCACATTTGTCTGCCACTTTTACAATCCTCACAACAAGCTTTATTGCTCCCACAATTGCCACAACTTGCTTCAAGATTAACTATGTATCCTAAAAGGTACTCATAAGCCTTTTGATAATCATATTCTACATCAGAATGTCCTACTTCATCATCTACATATTCAGTGTAGTACTCAACTTTATCTCCGTATTCGTCTGTGTTATTCCATGTGTGGTTAGCAATAATATCATCTCTAATTATTTCTTTAACCTGTTTTGCAGACCATTTAATTA
>JBOFVP010000274.1:0-6169 GCA_051653165.1 Clostridium sp. | reverse complement strand
GAGTTTGATGATTTTCAAATAATAAGCTCATCACCAGAAAGGTTTATAGAGGTTAGAGAAGGGATGATAAAGACAAGCCCTATAAAAGGAACCAGGAGAAGGGGAGAAACTGATGAGGAGGATGAGGCATTAAAAAGAGAGTTAGAAAGTAGTGAAAAAGATAAATCGGAGCTTTTAATGATTGTTGATTTAGAAAGAAATGATTTAAGTAAAATATGCAAGCCTAACACTGTAAAAGTAAAAGAATTATTTTCTATTCATTCTTATGCAACAGTTTTTCATTTAGTTTCTACCATTGTTGGGGAGTTAAAGTCAAGTGGTAAAACTGTTGAATATATTGGAGAATGTTTTCCAGGTGGATCAATAACAGGAGCGCCAAAGATAAGGGCTATGGAAATAATTGAGGAACTAGAAGGATTAAAAAGAAATATTTATACTGGTTCAATTGGTTATTTTGACTTTAATGGTAATTGTGATTTTAATATAGCGATTAGAACCATTGTAAAAAAAGATAATGATTGCTTCTTTGGTGTAGGTGGAGGAATTACTATTGAGTCTAATGAGGAAGATGAATATATTGAAACATTAGATAAGGCTAAAGCGTTAATGAGGGTGTTAAGATGAGGAAGATAACTTTTGATAATAATATGGTTATAATAGATGATGGTATTATGTTTGGAAGAGGAGTATTTGAAACAATACTAGTGAAAAATACTCCAATACTATTTAATGAACATATAAAAAGATTAAATGAGGGATTAAGTATAATTGGCATTAACATTTTAGATGTAAATGAAATAGATTGTGTAAAGAAAACAATAAAAGAAAATAATATAATAGATATGGTGTTCAAAATAGTTGTAACAGAAAATAATATAATATTAAGAACAAGAAAAAATCAATATAAGAGTCAAAATTATTTAGATGGAATAAATCTGATGATAAGTGATACAAGAAGGAATCAAACTTCACTATTAAATGGGGTAAAGTCATTAAATTATTTAGAGAATTTATTAGGTAAAGAGCAAGCAATTAGTAATGGATACAATGATGTGCTGTTTTTAAATTTTAATAATGAGGTATGCGAGACATCTTGTGCTAATATTTTTTGTGTTAAAGATGGATTTATAATGACACCATCAATAGAGTGTGGATTATTAAATGGTATTATTAGGAGTTTTATAGTTAAGAATTTTAATGTCATTGAAAAGAAAATAACATTAAATGAACTTCTTAAGTGTGATGAAATTTTTATTACAAATAGTTTAATGGGTGTAATAAAGGTTAACAAAATCAATAATAAGATTTATAATAATGAAAAGCATTCTTTTTTAATAAGAAGATTTTACGAAAATTATATAAATGAAATTGGGGGGCAAGAAGTTGATAAATAAAGAAAAAATAATGGAAGCCGCAAGGTTAATAATAGAAGCGATTGGTGAGGACCCTAATAGAGAGGGGCTTATTGAAACTCCAGAAAGAATAGCAAGAATGTATGAAGAGGTATTTTCAGGAATAGGGAAAACTGCAGAAGAACATTTATCAAAAAGTTTTGTAGCAAAAAGTGATGATTTAGTTGTAGAAAAAGATATAACTTATTATTCCATGTGTGAGCATCATTTTGTTCCTTTTTATGGTAAGGTTCATATTGCATATATTCCGAATGGACGAGTTGCTGGATTATCAAAACTTGCAAGAACTGTAGAAGTATATGCAAAAAAACCTCAACTACAAGAAAATTTAACAGTGGAAATAGCAGAAAGTATAATGGAATATTTAGGAGCTAAGGGTGTTATGGTTATGGTAGAAGGGGAGCATATGTGCATGACAATGAGAGGGGTAAAAAAGCCAGGTACAAAAACAATTACTACTGCATATAGAGGGATTTTTAAAGAAGATATTGAGTTGAAGCGAGAGGCAATGATGCTAATAAAAGGTTAAGTATGAATAGATATAATGAAATAATAAAAAATAATGATTTTGAAAAATATTTAAACAGATTAAATGAATTAGAGAAGGATAGGGAATTTTGTAGACATGATATTGAACATTTTTTATCTTTAGCAAGAATAGCATATATACATGTGTTAGAACAAAACTTAGCGTATTCTAAAGATGTGGTTTATGCTATTGCATTATTACATGATTTAGGTAGAGTTTTAGAATATGAAAATGGAACTCCACATGAAAAAGGAAGTGGAATCATTGCTAAAGAAATTTTGAAGTACACTACATATTCACAAGATGAAGTAATAAAAATACTTGGAGCAATAGAATCACACAGAGGAATTAGTGAGGAAACTGACTTATTAAATAGTATAATTAAAAAAAGTGATAAGCTTTCAAGAAATTGTTTTTGTTGTATGGCAGAAAAAGATTGTTATTGGAGTAGTGAAAAGAAAAACTTTGAAATCCTATATTAGAAGGAGTGTTAAAACATGAAGATTGGTAATAAGGAATTTAAAATTGGAGAAAGAACATTTGTAATGGGAATATTAAATGTTACTCCAGACTCTTTTTCAGATGGAGGGGAGTTTAATGAAGTTGATCTAGCTGTAAAAAGAGTAGAGGAAATGATTAGAGATGGAGCCGATATAATTGATGTAGGAGGAGAATCTACTAGACCAGGTCATAAGTTTGTTTCAGAAGAGGATGAAATAAACAGAGTAATACCAATTGTTAAAGCAATTAGAGAAAGGTTTGATATTCCAATATCTATAGATACTTATAAGAGTGCCACAGCAGAAGCAGCATTAAAGGAAGGTGCAAATATTATTAATGATGTTTGGGGTTTTAAAAGGGATAAGAATATGGCAAGTATAGCAGCAAAGTATAATGTCCCTTGTATTTTAATGCATAATAGAGAAGAAAAAAATTATGATAATTTAATGAGAGATATATTACTAGACGTAATAGAAAGTATTAATATTGCTCTTGATGCAGGGGTAAAGAGAGAAAATATTATTTTAGATCCTGGAATCGGGTTTGCTAAAAGCTATGATGAAAATTTAATGGTTATGAACAATTTAGAAAAGTTTAAAGAACTTGGATTCCCTGTATTATTAGGTACATCTAGAAAATCAATGATAGGACTGACTTTAGATTTACCATCAGACGACAGGGTTGAAGGCACAATTTCAACTACTGTTATGGGAATAATGAAAGGATGTAGTTTTGTTAGAGTTCATGATGTTAGAGAAAATAAAAGGGCATGTATCATGACAGATAAAATAATGAATGCAAAATAAAAGGGGGAACTATGGATAAAATATATTTAAAAGATGTTGAAATATTTGGAAAACATGGCGTATTTCAAGAAGAAAAGATATTAGGACAAAAATTTATTTTATCACTTGAGTTAGAATGTGATTTAAGTATTGCAGCTAAGACGGGAGATTTATCTTCATCAGTACATTATGGTGAGTTATGTCATAATGTAGAGAAGGAGTTTACTAAGGTATCATATGACTTGATTGAAACAGCAGCAGAGGAGATAAGTAATTTTGTATTATTTAATTATCCTCAAGTTAAAAATGTAAAAGTCCTTTTAAAAAAACCATGGGCACCAATCATGAGACATTTAGATTATGCTGCTGTTGAAGTCAATAGAGGGTGGCATGAGGTATATGTATCAATAGGGAGTAATATTGGAGAAAAGGAAGCTAATCTTGAAAAGGCTATTGAATATATTTCAAGCAATAAATATATTAAGATAGATAAGATAAGTGATTTTATTGAAACTGAACCATGGGGATATGAAAATCAAGAAAAATTTATAAATGGTGCATTGAAGATAAATACAATACTTAATCCTAAAGAAATCTTAAATGTATTATTAGAAATAGAAGAAATAATGAAAAGAGAAAGAAAAATAAAATGGGGACCTAGAATTATAGATTTAGATATAATTTTTTATGACGACATCATTATGGAGGATGAAGAATTGGTAATTCCACATCCAAGAATGGAAGAGAGAGAGTTTGTTTTAAAACCACTAAGTCAAATAGCTCCATATAAGGTTCATCCATTACTTAGAAAGAGAATTTATAAATTATTAGAAGAATTATAAAATATTAAAAGAGATGAATTTAAAATTAATTCATCTCTTTTAATATTTATGAGTGGCTCTTTTTAATGTATTCACAAAAATCGAATAAATTATAACGTTGAGGTACATTTTTAAAGTTAATGTTATCTGGTTTGAATTTACCATCCCAAGGGGCTAGAAATACATTATCAGCACTATAAACTTTAATTTGATACTTAATATCATCAAAGGTTATTATAATACGATAAGGTTCTTTTTCTTGAGGGTATGTCGTTGAGGTGTTGAAATTTTCCTTAGACAATGATTTGAAGAACTCTTCCACAACATATTTATCAGTATCATCAACTTTAATATCTTTATATAGGTTTGTATCAAAAACTACTATAGAGTATTCATTACCTGAAAGTAATTTACTATAAAGTTCTTTCGTGTAATAATCATCTGAGGTTTTATCGGTAATACTTATGTATTTAGCATCATTTAAACCACAACCACTTAATAACATAATAGATAATATAGCTAATAGTAAATAAAGTTTTTTCATATGCCCTCCCATTTTATCAATCTATATTATAATTTATTCTTATAATACTTTACTTAGAACCTATTAAGGTAACTATAAAATATTTAATATAAGTTTAAATATAGTAATAAATCTAATAGTTAAATAGTAAGTATAGTATTAGCAATACGGGAGGTTGGTTAGATTTAATGTTAATAATTTCGACAGTTGGACCAAGTATATTAGAAAAAGGGGTAATTAAGGAAATTATAGAAGAAGGAACAAATGTATTAAGATTTAATTTTTCACATGGAGAAAGAGAAAAATTTGAAGAACTATTAAAAAATGCAAGGGAAATAAAAAAGGATATACATATTATGCAAGATTTATCCGGTAGTAAGATAAGAGTATCAACGAAGCTACCATTTATATACAAAATATATAATGGAGAAGAAATTGTATTTTGTGGAGAGGATAAATATAATGAAGGAAAAGTAAAGAATTATGATACTAATCTTAGAATTATTCCGTTGAACATAGATAGTAAAAAAATAATTTCGAGTAATATTGAAGAGATTTCTATGAAGGATAATACAATGAGATTTGAAGTTATTAAAAATGAAAAGGGAATACTTTTAACAAAGGTAATTAGTGGAGGAATAGTTAGAGCTGGTAAGGGATGTAATATTAAAGGCTTTGATAGAAAAACTATGGAATTATCACAAAAAGATAAATCAGATATTTCCTGGGCAATTGACAAAAATGTAGATATAATTTGTCAATCTTTTATAGAAGAGGAGTCTCAAATTACAGAGATTATAGATTATATAGCTTCTATGGGTAAGGTAAGAAGAATACCTAAGATATGGGCGAAAATAGAAACACCTAGAGGTGTAGAAAATATTCATAAGATTGCTCCGTTAGTTAATGGAATATTAATAGGAAGAGGGGATTTAATAGCAGAGAGTAGTTTAGTTAAAGCTCCTAAATATCAATATGAAGTATTAGATAATATGAAACAGTACAAGAAGGAAATAATAATAGGGACTCATCTTTTAAATAGTATGAAAAATGGAAAGAGTCCTGAATTGAGTGAAGTTGAATGTATTTATAACTTAATAAATGCAGGAGTAACAGGATTTATGTTAGCTGGAGAAACAAGCATTGGGAAGGCTCCTATAAAAACTGTAAGTTTTCTATCAAAGTTAGTAAATGAATATAAGAAAATTGAAGAATAAAATTGGTGGTGTATCTTTTAGATGCACCACCAGTTTTTATATGAATAATTGATGTTTTCCTATAAATATAGCTTTGGAAGATTGATCATGACCAAGCTCCCTTGTTTGAATTATAGGTATTTGATTTATATCTATAATAGATTTTAATATATTAATAGGGGCATCATATCCGAGAGCATTTTGTAATTCTGTAAATTCACCGATTATTAATCCGTTTAAGTTAGAAAAAGCTCCTATTTGCTTAAATTGTGTTAAGTATGTTTTAACTTTATTTTCATCACCACCAAGACTTTCAATAAATAGGATAGTGTTATTGAAATTTGGTATATAAGAAGTTCCAGCAAGTTTTAAAGTACATCTTAAATTACCACCCACAACAAT
>JBOFVP010000273.1:0-1855 GCA_051653165.1 Clostridium sp. | reverse complement strand
AACCTCAAAGGTAACCATAATTTTACTATCATCACTCATTGAGGTTCTTGCTTCCCAGTTCATTTTATCTCCAACCTTAAACTTATCCTTAAGTCCACCACCTAATATAACTGGAATATTATCCTTTTTGTAATCAAGAGAAAAGTCTTCATCACTAAATCCCCTTCCCTCACTTAGTTTAATTTTATATCTATTATTAAAATTTTTATCAATTACAAAATCATGAATAACTCCTCTTTCCTTATTATTAGCTACAAGATCATAAAACTCCTTAGGAGCACCATAGCTTTCTCCATAGCAATATATATCTACAAAGCCATCCTTACCCTTAAGCTTCATAATTTCTAATGTTACCTCATCAAAAACATTGTACTCTTCAAAATTATAATCCATATTTTCTAGGTAATTCTTTTGCCTTATTGATATTAAATGAGTACTATTAATATTAAAATACTCCTTCATTTTATTAGCCTTATTTTGTGAATAGTCCTTAAGTTCTGTTACAACATTAACAAGTGCAAGGGCTATTCCTAGTTGAACTATCATAATTAGGGCTATATTCTTCATTCTAAATATTGATTTTAAAATATATTTCATATACTATTCCTCCCTAAGCATTTCTGAAAGTTCTATTTTAGATATATATCTTAATGATGGAAGTGCTACTATAATTGCTACTACTACTGATAAAATAATTGACATAATGAAATTATTTATTGAAAGTCTTATGTCAAGATTGTATATTAATCCCTTTGTTAGAATAGATAATATTCCCTGTGATCCTACAGCAATTACTGTTGAAATTAATGATAATATTATCATTTCCTTGTAAAAATGCTTAAAAATATCTCTTTCCTTAGCTCCACAGGTCATTCTTAGTACAAGTTCCTTCTTCTTATTTTCCACCCACAACTTAGATATACTTGTAGAGTTGATTATTGTTAAGAATATTATTAAAAATGAAGTATAAATTAATAATTTACCTTCTTTATTTCTATTGTCTATAAAATTGTTTTCAACTATTATATTTCCATCTTTATTTATTTTCTTTATATCTTCTATAATACTTTTTATCCCTAAATCTAATTCTCTCTCATCTCCAGATATTTGAATGGTATAACCTAATGCAATATTGTCTGTTCCTGTTACTTCATAAAATATTTCATTTGGCACATATATTTCTCTCATAGTTTCAAAGGTTTGGCCTATTCTTCTTATTTCTTTTCCATTAAGGAGTCTTTTTGTATTTTCTTCTATTGATGATGAAAATACTCCTATATATTCCTTACTCTCTTTAAATTCTTCTAATGTTAGATATTCTCCATCTCTAAGGTCTGCTTGGGTATTAAAGTTACCCTTTTGTAATATTGTAGAAATATTGTAGCTGTTTTTTGAATCTTCTTCCATTTGAAATTGCTTTATTGTTACTGTTAAATCACAATTCTTTAGAGATTGTTTTAAATCCTTTGTTGTATATTTATCTATATTTTCTATTGTGATTATTTTATTCTTATTTACATCATATCTTAGCAGCTTGTCTCTATATGAGTTTATTAATGATACTCCTAGGGAAAAACTTAATATTGTCATTGAAAATGCTACTACAAAGAATATTGATATAACAAACTTTTCTTTAGAAATTCCTTTCACAACCATCACCCCTTTTAATTAAATTATAATGTGAAAAAAAAATTGTAAATACTTTACTTTTATAGCTTTTCTACATAATATAATAGAGGGTAACTTAAATAATATTCAGTTCACTAGTAAAAAATGCATATAATTTTATTTCGCTACTGTAAAATATTGTTAACTTGGTGTATAATGGGATATGTAATTTAAAAATAATCTTTGG
>JBOFVP010000272.1:0-3617 GCA_051653165.1 Clostridium sp. | reverse complement strand
TCTAGCTTATTCTTAAAAATTATATATCCCATTATATTTAAAGCACCCTTATTTGAATATAATTGCTCCAATTGAAAAATCCTCTTTTGTGGATGTGTTAAATCATATAATTCTCTACTCATAAAAATCCCCCCTATATATTGTTCACTCACTTAAACTCCTTCAAGTTGCTGCTTAAGCTCTTTTTATTATTTGCTCCATTTATATGCTCTAATCAAAGGTACTTGAGTTTAATTTACTGTAACTATTGTAGTAATGAACTCATCAACAGAATATATTTAAAAAAAAATTACATACCCGCAAGTCTATTTAGCTACCTATCTTCACAAAAATAGACTACTTTTGGGAAGTTATTTGATAATTTAAAATTTCAATAAAAATATTACCAATTTAAAATTAGTTATCTTAACTACTCATATTTTTTCATTAAGTTTTCTTTGATACAATTAACAATAATATCTGAATACTCATAGTGTATAAAATGTCCTGATTTTTCTAAATATATATGTTCACTCTCTTTTGATAAACTTAATAATTCTTCTTGAAAAGTTCCCCAATTATTAAAACCATTATTTCCTGCACTTATAACAGTTATTTTTATCCCCTGTAAATCTACACCATCCTTCACCTTTTCACCATTTTTCTGGATAGCTTTACGTTCGTTAATCATACTTTTATTCCATAAATTCTTTAGTATAAGATTAATATTAAGTTCTTGTAACGATTTCGGAATATCCTGTTTTATTTCAAATTGGCTTCTAATACTAGAAAATTTACTTAACACCCTTAAAACTCCGCTCTGTCTAACTCCACCTAGTACATACATCATTTTACCTATAGGATCCTCAAAATTTTGACAGAAACTTGGAGAGGCTCCATCAATGAAAATTATACTGTCTACTTTTTCAGGATACACTTGAGCAAATCTTATTGCTTCTAAACTAGACATAGAATGTGCAACTAAAATGTAAGGTTCTTTTTGACCTGATTTTTCCAAAACACTTGAGAATTCTTCTACTATTGTATCAATATCCCTAGTATCATTTGTTATAGTACTTTTACCCATACCTGGTCTATCATAAATAAATATTTTTGAAATCTCTGAAATAGGATTCCATAGATTGTACATATCAACATAAACAGAACTTACACCAGAACCAGACATAAAAACAACAGTCTTATCTCCGTTCCCCTTTTCATAATAATATATGTCTGAACCGTTAATTTTAACCTTATCATTCATAAAAGAATATTCATTAGACCTTTCGAACTTATTATTAATACTAAAATCCAACATTTTAATCAAAACTCCTACAATTATTATTAGGAATAATCCAAATATAATTTTATTTATTTTCTTTCTTTTTTTTTTCATATCACATCTTAACTCCCTAAACCTATAAATTTATAGCCCATTTAAATATTCAATAATATCTGATACTTTATTCAAGCCACTAATTTCCCTATCTGATATTTCTATTTCTAACTTATCTTCAAACTTTACAATAAGCTCTATTCTTTCTAAAGAGTTTAAACCTAAATCTTCACCTAAAGTCATATTTGGATTTATTTTTGTTTCTTTAATGTCACAAAACTCTCCTAAAATCTCATATACTAATTTCTCCATAAAAATCCTCTCCTCCCTAAAACTCTCTTCAGTAATTTATTTTAATCCTTTTTATTTTTTTAGTTGTAGTCTTTAAAAACTCCTCTTTTCTAAATTTAATACTATTTATTCTTTTGTATGAAGTAATAGTTTTATTAAATTCGTTAATTTTATTTTCTATGTATACGGTATAATTTTTAATACAATTTTCATTAAGGAAATCGTAATCTGGATAAATTTCACAACATATCTTTTGATTCTCCTGAAAAACAATTACCTCTTTTACTCCTTTTAATTTTAGGCTTTGTTTTAAATCAAGGTTGATAATAGGTAGTATAAAAGTGGACAAATTAATATTGTCCACTTTTATTAGAAATTACAATAGATTAAGATTGTGTAATTAATTTTTTATCCTACATTTTTTATCCATGTCATACATACTTTTGATAATTCCCAGTACCACAATACCGACTTGTGCAAAAGTTATATAATTATAAAATGTATTACTCAAAAAAACACCAATAACCCCTACAAAGACAACTAATAGACCAGTATGCAATATGTCTCCGCCTACTATACTTGATACTTTATCTTTATTGTATTTTTTTGCATCAAATCCATTTAGCATATCTCCTGCATTTTGACTTCTAATTACCCATCCTAAAAAAGTAAATAGTCCTCCAACAAGTAATGTAATTACAATTATCCCAGATATATCTGCATTTTTCATATGTAACCTCCTTCACATTTTATTATTGTTGTTATGTTATATTTATTCCTGTTTACAGGTTCGTTCGAGAAACAACTAACTCGTATAATGATACAATTGTTAAAACTTCATATTATTATACACAATTCATGGATTATAATTCCAGCAATTATGTAAATAAAATTAATTTTATATAAATATCGGTTGTCTGTTTTTGAAATCTTTTACCATAGTGTAACTATGTGCTATATTGCTATGAACTATCAAGTTTTTAGTTCTCACAATATCTTTTTCTGTACTAAATGTATTTATCCATTTATGCCATTTTAGGTAGTTTGAGAGATATTTTGTAGATACCCCGTTAAATTTTGCCATCCATTTCTTCAAGTTAGAATGTAGGCTATTTATGTGGTTTATATGGTATATATCTTCCTTGTGTCTACCTCTTTTAATTCTCTTATGGTCTAAATTCATATCTATAGCAAACTGAATGTAAGATTTGTGAGAATCTGAACACAGAATAGAATGTTCCCCTATACGATTATCATATAGGCGTTCCAATTCATCAGCAGTAACTCTGCCAGTACATAATAATTCAATTATTATATTACCTTCTCTATCAAGAGCAGTCCCAACACATACTTGTTCCTTGCTAATACCTCTCTTTTTAACTTGCTTACCTCTCTTACGGGAAGGTCTTGGCATATTAGCAGGTTTAGTTCCTTTATAAGAGTAAGCAAAGAAAACTTCATCTGCTTCAACCACACCATCAACGAACCCTACGCCAATAAATTCGCTTATACAGTTAAGTATTTTATGTCTCCAATAAAAAGAAGTTGCAATGTTAATTTCTACTTCTTCGGCAGACTTCCTTATAGAATATCCATTTAACATACATTTAGCATATTTTAACCATTTATCTAATGTTTTCTTGCTTCTGTAAGTTGCAGAATTTGTTAAATCGGAGAAACTGGAATGACAATTTCTGCATAAATATCTTTGCACACCATTTCTTTTTCCATTTCTAACTACATCAGTACCATTACAATGACAACAGACTCTACCTTTGGAAAATCTCATTTCTTTAACTTCTTTAGTTACTTGTGCAACTTGAGAGCCTAAAACAAGATATTCTTCTAATTGAGTTAATAATTCTTCTTGCTCTTGTTTTGACAAGGATTTTGCTTGTGCTAATACTGATGTTACATTACTCATAGATATACCTCCGAAAATTGATTATATCTATATTATAACCTATTTTCTAAAAAGTATCACATATCAACCACTATTTAAAACAGAGCC
>JBOFVP010000271.1:0-2320 GCA_051653165.1 Clostridium sp. | reverse complement strand
TGTCTTTTGATGTATTTATTTTTTGACCTGAACTTAATCTATCTAATGCTGTTGAATTCATTCCTAGGTTTTTTTTGTAGTTTTGATATATTCCTAGTGATGCCATATTTTGATTTAATCTCATAGTTCCTCACTCCGTAAATGTTTTTATTATTTTATTTATCGGTTGTTTTTGGATAAACTTTATGTATTATTAGCTTTTATTGTCCTAACTAATCTATCATCAATCACTTTCCTATTGTGGAATACTTCTTCTTGATTTTTAATCTCCACTTTTGTAAAACCTTTTATAATACTCATAACCTACACCCCGTTCACATAATTTATTATATCATATACCATAATTTTGAAAAAAGATACATACTTTTAAAATTTTTTTACAACATTATATTTTCTTACACTGAATTACTAATCAATCACCCCTCACTATGTATATAAACAATTGGTGGTGATTTTGTTGTAAATTTTTTTAGTGTGCCTATCCTGTGACTATGTCCTAAAAATCCCTATACGTGTATATATACGTGTTTTAATGTGTTTTATACCCTAATATTATCACTTTACATATTTGATAAGGGATTTATAAGTACAGTAGGAACACTTAATACTCATCCATCTTTTTTTGATACCTTTAAGATGTTACTATCTCCGTGCCTATGAAAAAGATAAGCACGGTAGGCACACATTTTTGTGCCTAAGGTATGCCTATCTTTTTGAAAAAAAATTTTTTTGACCCATAGGCACACCCCATTTTTTATTAAAATTGGTTTAAAATTAACAAAAAATTAATAAAAAATTCACCTAATTTATTTCTAAAGAATTATTTGTTGTAAATTCTCTTGAAATAAATTCGGTGAATAATTATTGTAATAATTACTTTATCTTATTTCTCTATATTATTAATACACCAATTTTTCAATTATTGATCATATTTTAAAAAATTATCTTATTAATATTGTTAAGTATGCTGTTGAATCATATCCTGCAAATTTCATATTTTCATATAGGTTCTTCATAAAAGATTCATTATGTTCTATTGTTCTTGAGAAGGAATAAAGAACATCAATAATGTCTTCTTTATCTAATTCATCTTCCTTTTGTTCCTTAACCACCATCAGTAACATTCTAATTATAGAATAACTTATAACCAACTTAACAACTTCTATTTTAACATTCTTCGTTGTTAATGAATTCATATAATTATCATATAAGTTATAAACAAGATAGTTTTCTAATATATATTCATTCTCTTTAAAGTACTTATTAAATTCACCTTCACTAGCTCCAAATAAATCTATAATCTCTTCCTCTGTTTTACCTTCTACAAACTTATCATATTTTACTAATAATTCATTAAATGTTTTATTTGGTATACCCTTTATTGACCTAGCTCTTAATATAGCTTTATTAAAGGCTATTTTCACATTTTTAACCTTTGGTATATTATCTAAGGAATTAATCATAGCTTCCTCACAGAATGTAGCTCTACAAGAATCTATAAGTTTATATCCTTCCTCATAGCTTCCCTCTTTAATTACTTCTTGTAATTTTTCATTAAATATCATTATGTAAGTTATTCTTTTCCACATTGGAAGTTCTCTAAATTGAGCTAATTCTATGGAGAATATTCTGCCTTGAAATAATAGGTTATATAGCTCTTTATTATATTTTTCTTTTACTATAAACTCTTTTTCTAAAGCACTAATTCCCTCTTCCTTAAAATCAAAAGTAAATCCATCCTTTTTATTTATAAAACTTTCTGCTACAACTGGACATGATAGAGTTAGATTTCTTTCTACAATTTCTCCCCTTAACTTATATTTTCTAGGATAGGTTTTACATGTATTGCATAAGTAATCTTCTCCTAATTCTCCATGTATTCTGCATAAACCATCTTTATTAAGTAATGAGCATCTTTTTTCTTCATCTAGCTTCATTTTCCCATATTCTAGATTGGTATTTTTAGTTCTATCTCTCCCTATAGAATCAACTATTGTTTTTCCAAACTCACCCTTAACTTTCTTATATTTATTATATGTATTTTTATCTATTGTAACCTTCCACCCTATACAACAGCTATCTTTGCACTTATCTGCTATACAGTTAAATTCTTTATAATTAAATCCTTCTAATATATTCATATTTTTTCTCCCTTATACTATGATATTTATGTAAATTGAACTATTAATATCTTTATCTTCCATTAATGATATTTTCGTATAAAATCAACACTTCTTAATATAATGTAAAATATTTAGGCTATATATTATTAAATTATTTTTCTACATAACAAAATAAGGTGACTAAAAGTCACCTTATA
>JBOFVP010000270.1:0-1935 GCA_051653165.1 Clostridium sp. | reverse complement strand
AAATTTATTTAAACAATGGACAAGTGTTAGAGATTGAGCCAATTTAAAAAAGGGTATTAATAAATTAATTTAAATTCAAAAAAATAAAAAAAGTGTGGTATAATTAAATTATAAGAGTACCATTCTTTTTTGCGTTATTTTTTAATTAATTTGCTTAAAACTGTATACAAAATTATAAAAAGTGATATAATATAAATATAAGGAATTAATTAAAAAGGAGAGATAGAGATGAAGAAGATAGAAGAGTTCTATGAAGAGTTAGACAATTATATAGATAAATTGATTAAAAATAAAGAAGATAAAAAATTCCACGAAGAAGTTTCTATGGAGTTTATGAAAAAGGGATTTCCAACATATGTGGTTCAAGAAGTTTTTTCAGGTGAAAGACGATTAGAAACACTTGTCAAAGATCAGTTAATAGCTATGGGAAAAATATGGTATAAGTTTATAGGTAAAGAAATTGAAGACTTAGAAGAGTATTTTGGTCAAAATGATGTTTATAACTATGAAGGAAGAATATTTACGAATAAAAAAATAGATAAAATGATTTTTAAAACTTTTATTAAAACATCAGATACTGAATATGATGGAAAGATTGACTATAAAGATTTATACGATTATTACACAGCTTCTAAATTACCTTACAATACAACAACGCAAAGATATCCTAAATTTAGGCTTATCGGAGACAAGATGGTAGAAGTGCCAAATATAGACGATACTGCGGTAGAATCTATAAAAGAATGTGTTTTAAAAGGTGAATTTGAAGATACGCAAATAGTTTTAAATTGCAGGGAAATTAACGCAGGAGAATTTACTTTTAAAAAATTAGCTACATTAAATGATATAGAGGTTGGAAATTTAATTATAGATTGCAAGCTAGATGTACTAGACGGAATGCATAGAACTTTAGGAATTGTAATGGCTGCAAGTGAATATTATATAAAAAATAAAAAACCTATCGAGGGTAAAATAGGGATAAAATTAGTATGTAGAGATGTTAAGGGAGCTAAGAGAATAATCAACCAATCTTTTAAGAGATCTGATACAGACAAAGATTTCAAAAAAGCATTAGAAGACAATGATTATAATAAATTTGTAGAAAAATTAGCAAATAAAACAAGTTGCCTTAAAAACAACGTTGCATATAAATACGAAGAAGCCCTTGCGATGAAAAAAACAACATATCATGATTTGATAGTAAAATTAGTAAAAAAATATAATTATAATGTAAAAGATTTAGGAGAATCTTTAACAAAAACAACTAGATTGGCTAGTGTGTTAAACGAATTAATGGAAATTGTAGATAATAAATATAATGAAACTCAAAAGCAGATATTAAAAAATGCAAATGTTTTTGCCTTATACCTTGCCTTTGCTAATGATAAGATAAATAAAGAATTTATAGATTATAAAGAATATGAAGAGATAATAAAAACAATAATAGAAAATGAAGATATTTTAATAAATGATTTAAAAGTAAATACAAAAGGTTGCGATATAAATAGATTGGTAGATTATTTTTTTTAAATAATGAAAATAGAAGGTGAATTTTATGGATTTTATGAATAACAAAAAAATATATTTAGATAAAAATTACAAAGATGATAGTGATACTAAATTAGTATTAAATTGCCTTTATAGAAACACAATAGCAAATTATGAGGAAGTGATTGAGAAAGATCTTTCTGAATTTACGCACGAAGATGTAATAAATATGCTTAATAGTTTGGGAACAAATAGCAGAAGTAGAAAAAGTGATATTTTAAGTTTTGTCAACCAATATTGTACTTGGTGCATAAGTGAAGGAAAATCATCTATAAATCCTACGCTGGGATTAAACAGAAGTGAAATAATAAAAGTTAATGCAAGAGCATTAAAAAATAAATTATATACAAAAGATGAGGTTTATGAAATAGTTGAAACTATGATGTT
>JBOFVP010000269.1:0-7501 GCA_051653165.1 Clostridium sp. | reverse complement strand
TACTTCAATAAATTCTACAAGCCCTCTGTTACCAACATTAAATGCTCCATTTAATGAGAATATTCTTGGGTCATCCTCAGCATACATATCCATCTTTGAAATATCAATTGCTCCTGTTAATATAGAAGTATCTTGATTGTTAGGATCAACTGGAGGTACTACCCCGATTCCCTTTCTTGATCTAATTGAGAAAGTCTTACTTTCTACAGGGAAATCTTCATATTTTCCACCAAATTCATTTAATAGTCTATACTTACATACAGGACATAAGTCTCCTTCAATTTGTACTCCTAAAAGTTCTTCAAATTCTGGTCTTAAATGTTTAGGAATCAAATGTAATGGTTCCTCATGCATTGGACATCCCTTTAATGCATAAATTGGCTCACACATTTCTAATGCTTTCTTTAATGCTTCAACAATTGATGACTTACCTGCTCCAACTGGTCCTACAAGATAAAGAACTTGTCTCGCTTCTTCTCCCTTCATTGCAGCAGAATTAAAATAATTAACTAGCTTCATTATTACTTTGTCAATTCCATAAAAATCATTTTTGAAGAATCCATATTTTCTTATAATATCATTACCATAAATTTTTTTAATTCTCGGATTCTCTTCACCCTTTAGCACTTCCATCCCATTTGCAACGATTATATCATGCATTCTTTTATGAGATAGCTTTGCAATGTCTGGCTCCTGTTTAATTATTTCCAAATAGTCTAAAAATGTTCCTGTAAATTTTGCTTTATTTCTCTTTTCTCTATCACTCTCAATAAATTCTTTAAAGTTCATAAGTCACCCTCCTTTTACTTTTAATATATTCAAGTAAGATACCATAGTATGACTTAAACTTTTATAAAAAATTACATTTCCTTTTGTTGAAACTTATATTTGTTTGGACATAATGAACTAATAAAGAATATAATCTTATATTCAATTGACATATTTTTACTTAATTATACTGTCAAATATTTTAAATATTTCTTTATCCTTCTTTGCCATAAGTTCCTTTAATTCAATATTAGGAAGCCTATCAGTTGGAATCCCAATAGCATAACAATATACATATATCTTTTTCAACTCTGATGTTGGTGTTATTAATTCAAAATCTCCTTTACTATTTGCAATTTTATCCCTCATTTCAATCCATTGCTTTGAGTAAATAGCCCTACGCTTCATCTCCTCCTCATAAGTCATCTCCATATCCAACTCATTACTCACTCTCTCCATAAAGTTTTCATGACAAAGAGTTAAGAAGTTCCTCTTCTCTTCTTTAGTTAACTTATTAATTATTTCTTTCAACTCATCCCCTTTATTTAAATTATCTATTTTACATGAAATTATCTTTATAAACTTATTTTCTAACTCCTTGCTTTCAGAAATTTCATATCCTATAGAACCATCCACATTTTTATATATAAATCCTTCCCTTAAACACTCTATTAAGGCTATCTTTAAAATTTCTTCATCACTTCTATCAAACAAAACCCCTAATAAAATGGGACTAATTTTTTTATTAACCTTTACTCCAACTACACCAGTTTTTTCATTATCTCCATTAGCATCAACAATTAATGATTTATTTATATAAGCCTTACTACTCTTTGATGCTTTTTTTATCTTATACCTACTTTTCATTTTTACAACAATTGGAATACATATAACAAATATGATAGAAAATAAAATGATATATACTGAGTAATCCCTAAACTTAGTTTTTTCGTTAACAACAGGTTTCTCCTCAACTTTTTCATAAAGACTATCCCCATAATCCATATTAAATTTATCAACAACATTTTCTTCAATTGTTATTGGAACCATACTTACGTTATACCCTCTTACCCCAAGTATTACTTCTAGCTTATCACCTTTTTTCATATCAAATTTATAATTACCATATCCAGTACCACTCTTTGATATTAAATTGTTGCTAGGTATCCATAATTTATTCATTCCACTTTCATATAGTGACATATTGATTTCATCCATTTTTAAGGTATTTGTATTATTATCATATAATTTCCCTCTATAGAAAATTAAATCCTCCCCTCTCTCAAAAGGATAATCAATTTCATAGTCAATATACACTGTTCTAATTTTTTCACTATCAATAGGAGTTATAACAATATCATAATAAGTTTCTCCCTCTACAACATTAAACTCCTTTACTCCCTTTACATCCCTGTATTTATCATTTAAATCATAACTAACATATGCTACCTCTATTCTATTAACCTTTAACTTATTTCCCTTTACATTCGGCTTTTCAATCCTTCTTATTATAGAATCACCATCAATCTTTTCATATAATGAATATCTCTCTGATACATCTAAATTTTCTTTACTTGTCCACCCTAAATCTATATCTAATTTCTTTATATTAGTTTCTGCTCCTACCTCTTGAATTGGTGATATAATCATCATAAAGGTTAATAAAATACTCATTAATATTTTCATATTTTTTCACACTCCTCTACAATGTCTTCAATTAAATAATCATAGAAATACTTACCATTTACATTAACTAAAATATTCTTAAATAGATTAATTCCCTTTAGTGTGTTAGGGTTTAATAAATTGTATACTTCTTGCCCATGCTCCTTTATATTAAATGCTATAAAATATTTTGCCATTAATATTAGTTCAAACAACTTATGCTTTTCTAAATCATTCTCACCACAAGTCATCATATACTTTTTAAACCCTCTCAACTCATTTATATTAACTGGCTCAATATATCTCAATTTAATCTCTTCATATATATTGTTTATATCATTACTTTTAAAGAACCTCTCTAAATCTTTATACATTATGAATGAATCATTGCTATACTTCTTTAACGCTTCATATAAATTGGTTATTTTTTGTGAATCCTCCAGTGTATTTATTACTAATCCATTATTAGTTACATCAAAAATCCCATAATCTATTGCTTCTATTAAACTTAATGCAACAACCCTATACTTACTACAATTAAATAATATAGCTACATTTTTCACATCAACTTCACTAGGTAATTTTTTTAATATATTAACCCTACTCAAGTTATTTATATTATTCATATTTTTTACTTTCATAACTATTGTTACTATAACAAATATAATAAATATTCCTCCAAATACCAATGCTGATACAGCTGCAATATTTATCTCTTCATCATAATTTAAATCTTCCACAACTTCTTCTAATCTTCCACCTAAAATATTTTCTCCATATTCTCTATTAAATTCCTCTGCATATTCCTTATCAGTAGATACTATATTAGAGAACCAATTCAGATCATTAGAATAACCAATAGCATATTCAATCTTATCATTCTTTCCTATAGTATCCTCAATTACAACAGACCCATTTTTACTATATATATTATCTTCACCACTATTCTTCTTCCACAAGGATGTTTGTCCCGCTTCAGTCCATAGGTTCAATTTTATTTTTTCTAATTTTATTGAATTCTTATTATTATCATATCCAACTTCTTTTATATAGGTTAAATCCTTCCCCTTAACAGGGTTAATTCCTTTTTTATATTCCATCATTATTGTATCTATATTATAATACTCATTTATATGTAGGTTAAAATATACGCCATCCTCAACCCTCTTTGTATCATAATAATTTCCGTCAATATTATCCTCTGTTAATGATATTGTTTTTCCATCCATTAAAATTTTAAAGCTTTCAATATTTATACTTTCCTCTTTATCTAAGTAAATAAATTTAACAATTTTCTCATCTGTTATTCTTCTTAAATTAGTTAAAGTCTCAAAATAAGTTATCTGATCCTTTCTAACTGATACACTTATACTTCCCTCTTGTTTCTCATACTCTTCCCCTCTTACAAAGTCACAAGGCATAATAAAAATAATCATTATTATACACATTAAAAGTTTTTTCATGTAATCCCCCCTAATATTTATATATGTATAATTTTAACATTTTTCCATTAAATAGAAAAGGATACCTTTCGGTACCCCTGTTATTTTTTACTTGATTTAAAAAATTCATCATAACCCTTAGATGTTACCTTAAGGATATTATGAAAGAACTCTTCTTGATTTGAATCCCCCTTAAAAATTTCATCCTTTATCTTTCCATCATTTATAAACATAACTCTTTTAGCATAAGTAGCTATTAACGGATCATGAGTTACTAATAGCACTGTAATACCATCTTTCTCATTTAATTCTGTTAATATACCTAAAAGTTCATGTGCATTTTCACTATCTAAAGCTCCTGTTGGTTCATCTGCAACTATTATTTTTGGTGCTGTTGCCACAGCTCTACATGCTGCAACTCTTTGCCTTTGCCCTCCTGAGCATTCAGCTGGATACTTATCTAAAAGCTCACTAACTCCCAATCTTTCGCTTACTTCCTTAACTCTTTTATCTATTTCCTCTTTACTTCTTCCTGATATGGTCAATGGCATAACGATATTTTCTCTCATGGTTAATGTATTTAAAAGATTATAGCTTTGAAACATAAACGCTATTCTACTTCTTCTAAACTCACTTAACTTTTGATCTTGTAGTGATAGAATATTTTCTCCATCTAAAAACACCTTACCTTTGTTTGGTACATCTAAGGTTGCCATTATATTTAAAAGTGTAGATTTACCTGAACCTGATGGCCCCATAACTACTACAAAATCTCCCTTTGCTATTTCAAAGCTTACATCATTTAATGCAACAATTTCATTTTTATCTCCAAATGTTCTAGTTATATTTTTTGCAACTATTATATTTTCCATTATTTAAAATCCCCCCTTTAAATTCTCTTTAACTATTTTTACACACATTACTTCACAACCAATATTTACTGCAATTAACGGAACTAAAATGCATCCAAGGATTCCAAGTCCCATTGTAATACTTAATAATCCAGTTATCATATAAACCGCTACCACACATATAAGTTGCACTACTCCTACCATTACTCCTAATAAGAAGAATGCCCTTATTTCTTTTTTCACTAGGTCTAATAACTCTATATCTGTATATCCAAAAGCTTTCATTTGTTTATAAAACCCTTTATTGTTAATTACCTCAATAAAAATTGTATAAATTAAAGTCATTGAAATTAATATTGATACACCAACTAGACAAAATGCTAAATTTTCTTTCATTCCTGTAAACTCTCTATAATCAAAGAAACATACTAAAAAGAAGGTTGATATCATTTGAAGTCCTACTATAAATAAAAGAGATTTTCTAATCGTATCTACTGCATTACTTAAATAAACTAACTTTTTAAAGTCATACATATATTTTTTTCTTTTTAGTTTCTCTATAGTTTTTGGAATAAAATGCTGTATCATTCCATAAGTTCCTGGAATAGCTATAAAGGTTACAGTAGATATTATTGCATCTGCTCCCTCAACATTAAATGCTATTACTGTACATATAATTGGTATTAAATATAATATTAAGAAAAAATATTTTGATACCTTTACTGATCTTCTATCTTGCTTTCTTATTAATGTATTATCATCTATTAAATCTTTTATTTCTTTTCTAATTAAATGTCCAAAGTTTAACATTACTACTGCTGCAAAATTTACTGCTAAAAATCCTAGCGTAAACCATAAACTATTTAAGTTGAATGTTATTAGTGGCCCCCATTGTCCACTCATTGTATAAACTATTATATTAAATAGTGGCATTAAAATAATTCCAAGTATTATTCCAATTAATGATCCTATTGCTAATAAAACTCCATTTTGATATATTAAATATCTTATTACATCTGGCATTGTTGCTCCATTTAAGGTTAAATAGGCAATTTCCTCACTTTTCTTTCTTAAATAATTAAAACTACATACTACTGTAAATCCTGCTGCCATTATTAGTAGTATTAATAAGTTTTGTTGTTTTACTAATGATATAGGTGTTCCTTCTGCTAAGTAGAAGGATGGCTTTAATGTTACTTCATTACTATTTATTAATACCTCGTTGTTACATATATTAACTGCGGTGAACATTATTAAGCTTGTAACTATACATGCTATTAAATAAAATAATGTTGTATTCCTTTCTCTCTTTAAACTTCTATTGGCTTGCTCATAAATCCACATTTCTTTCCTCCTGAAATTAATCTATTCAGTTTACTATTCGCAATAAGATTCCAACTTCTTACACTTTTTATACTCTTATTTATTTTATTTTCCTATAGATTCTTATTCCCCTCGACTTCAAGTGGAATTATTAACTCTAGGATTTCCTTGCTTGCACTCTGTGAAAGTGATTCACACCAAATCATAGATTTGGGTTCTCTACTTTTCAGCTTACGATAGCTTTTATCCCTAGTTGTATTGGCTTTTATAAATATTTCAGTAAATGAAAAAAAGATTAATGCTTCATTATTGAAACATTAACCTTCTTAACTTCTTTCACTAGATTATTACTATTATTCAGTAAGTTGCTAACCATCTTATATTAATTTTACTATATTTTGATAGTGTACCTTTTATGCAGTTAAATATTTATAGAAAAGCATCTATACCTACTAAAATTAATATAAGTTTTCAGTAATAAATGTTTTAAAATCATTTTCTTTTAGTTTAACCAATAGTTCTCTAGCCATTACTCTGCATTCGCACCATTGGACCTCATCAAGTTTATCCCTTGCCCATATATCTTTATCATCACTCATTTTATCCAACTTATCATTAATCTTCATTATTAAATCAAATTGCTCGCTTGTTATAATATTAGCTTTTAGGAAATTAGTTGCATGAATTGTTACATCACTATCGAATGTTAATGCAATATCATCTACTGAGATTTTTCCTAAATATTTAGTTTGTTCCTCTGGGCTAAATTGCATTATCTGTACTGCTTTTAACATTCTTTCATATAACAATATTAAAGTTTCATTATCCATATATTATTACCTCATTTCACTAGAATCTATCGTATTTTTCTAGGCTGTCTTGTTGTAATACGTTCATAATTCCATATTCCATTATCATAGTAGAATTTTACTTCTCCATTTAGTACAGAAGATACTTTATAATATGGAATTTCTCCATGATGACTACTTCCAGGATGATATTGAATATAATCACCTACTACATTACCATTAACATTTTTATTAATTGAAATTCCACCTCCATTTTCATAAGATATTCCTTTGTTTCTTCCTATTTTTAACGATCCATAATTCCAATTTATATCTAGTAATAAATTAGATGATTTATTTGCTAAATCCGATAATTGATTAGGCTTTAATCTAGTTATCAAACTTGGAGTATCTATGATATCCGCCATTGAATTAATAGCAGTTTCCCATTGAACATTATCAGCACCATAAGTCTCTTTAAAATAGCTATTCCAATCTTCACCAGTAATTAACTTCTTTTGAGGATTACTTACCCCCTGGTATGATAAGCTCATACAGATTAAGCAATAATCATATCAAAAACTTAAATTATTTTCCTAATAATCTCTTAAGTTATTTATTCTACTTTTATTGTTTAATCCCTCTTATTTGAGACAATAATCTC
>JBOFVP010000268.1:0-2478 GCA_051653165.1 Clostridium sp. | reverse complement strand
TCAGTTAACGACTTTAACTTCTCTCCCTCATAAGAAAAATTAACCTCTTGTTTAGCACCATCTATTATCTTTTGTATTTTATTCCCACTATATTGTATATCTATTATATTATTGTTAGTGTCCTTAATATTTTTTAATAGACCACTTTCATTAAAAACAGATTTTATTCCACCTTTATCCGATATTTCATAGGTTTTATCTGCGTTAATTTTTAAGGTTAATTCAAGCCCTTCCTCATTTTTATATGTCTTTGAATCATTCTCATAATAAAAATAATGTTCTGTTCCATCACCATCAATATATTTATAATAATCTTTCTCACCTATTTTGATATATGAAATGCTTTGATTATAATTACTTTTCCACCCAAGGCCAAATTCACTTTTATTATTTCTATCGTTACTATTAAAAATATGCCTTATACTTATGGGCATTCTATTTCCTACTGTATCTAAACTATCATGAGAAATAACTAAATTACCATTATAGGTGTTCACGTAACCTGTTCCAGCTCTACCTATATTTTGTGCATTATAATTCATGTAATCTTCTATTCCATTTATATTAGTATATTGTATAGTAACATTTGGTCTAGCATAATTATAGAGATTGCTAATATCTGAGCTCCAATATGCTGTATGTCCTGAACTTGCAATATCTCTTTTTAACATTATTCCATAATTCCTACCAGTTCTGTACCAATTATTTACCGATTTAGTAATATTCCAATAGCTCCAATATTTATCTACTGAATTATTAGTATCTAAAATTGTGTTATCAATATTAGGTTGATTACTCCAAAGAGTTCCCCCATGTGCTCCCCAGTCACTAATCACTTCATGCGCATTTACAGTTCCATTTGCACCACTAACCTCAATAGCTTGATGCATATATATCTTAGCATCAATAACAACATCTCCTGTTTTTAAATTAGGTAACCCTGTAAACTTCACTAATGTTCTTGTTTCTCCTATCTGTGGTACATTACCTACCCTATTGTACTGATTTAACCATTTATCCTCTCTATCTGTAGAAGCTATAAATGTATCCTTTATAAAATTTGAATCTATATTAGTAGTAACAATTGGATCAATGATAACCGGATATTTTCTTTCGCTACTATTTAACCAATCATAATCAGGAATTATTTTTAGATTATATCCTTTATTTTTCTTTTCAAACTTAATATCAATCTTATCTGTTCCATTACCATCAGCATCATACATAGCGGGTGCATCTAAATAGAATACTACCTTTTTACTTTCTATATCGATCATTTTAATCAAATTCTTATCAGATTCATCTATAACCGGCTCTAAATTCTTTAAATGTACATTAAAAGTAAATTCTTTTATGTCAGACTTTTTATTGAGTATTATATTTTCTTTTAATGATTTTCCTTTGATAATATATTGTAAATCTATTCCATCAGAGATATTTTTAAAACTTACTTCTTGAGTATTATTTAATACTAATTTTTTTTCAAACTCTTTCTTCTCTTCAATTGATGCATTTGGCATTAATTTTTTCGTCATGTCCTCAGCTGTTAAATTTTTAGCTACCCCTCTAGATGCATTTGGAGTATTAATATTCCAGTAAATCTCATATTTATCTTTTTTGATAGAAACTAATTTTCTTGACTCTGTACTCTTACCAATTTTTACACTAATCTCATTACTTTTATTTGAAAAATATTTTTCTTTTTTATCACCCTTACCTATACCTCTTCCATTCTTTTCTTTGATAAAATTATCATCTAATATATCTAATACTTCTGTATCTTCCATTTCTTCCTTTAAAGTATTGTCTATATCCATCCATTGGTTATCTTTAAGATAATGCACGGGTTCTTCGTAAACCACAGCTTCGTAACTTCCATCACTCTTCTTAAAATGCTTGATATTCTCTTCTCTCTTCTTTTCATCCTCTCCTACTACTATTGCAGTATTGTCACTTTGTCTTTCATTTCTCTCAATTGCACCTCCAGTTTTTTGTGGTACTAGCGTTGTGATTATTATCATTACAAGTATAATTGTGATATGTTTAAAATACCCCTTCATTTTTCTCCTCCATATTACATTAATATGTAGAATTTACCATATTGAAGTTCTTTTTTTAATATATAAACTGTTAATAAATGTGAATAAAGAATTAATTTACACTTATATTATTATTTTAACTAAAGTAATTTAATAGAGCTGTTACATAAAACTATTTTCGACAAATTTTATTCCTCTATTTATTATTCTTCCATATTTTGATATAATTAAATTAAAATAATACTTTAAGGAGTTCACATGAAAAGCACAAGCATAAAGAAGAAATTAATTATAATTTTATTATTATTTACACTAATACCATCATTACTTTTTTCCATAGTAAGTTATTTATCATCAACCAAATCTATGGACAAACTTGTAAATGATTCAATAATAAAAAATAAGGATGGAATAGATAGATACCTAAAAGATAGCCTAT
>JBOFVP010000267.1:0-1075 GCA_051653165.1 Clostridium sp. | reverse complement strand
ACAATTATTACAGGAGAAACATATTTTACCTACAGGGGAATGATTTGGTGAGAGACATGGAAGTTGCTGATAATTAACTCTTTTTTGTTGTTTATACAACATGCATATTCTAGAGGAAACTGCACCAACAGTTGAAAATTCCTTTGGTGTTATGGGAATATTAACTTTTTTATGAATTCCTCATATGTAAAAAAAGTCCCTCTGAGTTAAATAGTTGATCTACTAAAATAATATTTTTGTGAAACCAATTTTCGATTTTTTTACCATCTGGACTGCCTGTGCAATGTTTAAACTTATATTTCTTGCTCTTTATCTCCCTATTTCTTTCATAAATCTTTCTTTATCATAGATGTATTCTTTTCATTCTTTATTTTATTTTGAATATTATAAATATATAAATAATAATATTTCACCCATAAGAAGGGTGAAATACTAATATTTATATATTTATAATAGAGCAGAGGTGCCCAGTCCTGCTCCTGGTGGGTTACTGCAAATAGTAGCATTTGAGTTTATTGCCACATCAGCATCACAGCCTATTACATACATATTGAACATTTAACAATAATATCATAAATACAATGTAATAAAAAAATTAATTCAACTTAGACAACAAACAAACAAAAATAAGTACATATACAAAACAAGTACATTTTTATAAAAGTTTGTGCTAAAAATTGTTTTTCTAGATCCATAAATAAGTCCATAAAAGTTTATCCTGATAAAAATTGCTGTCTCAAAACATTAAAAATTGGGCAGTCCAAAAGTATATGTTTCATAGAAAGGTTGGTACAGTATTGACATTTTGGTGCTTCTTCACCTTTCAGTAAATGTCCATGAGTCTAATATGACCTATCCTTCACCATATACAACTTGGTTGTGTCTTGATTTAAAAGGGTAGACACATCCCATCCACAGAATTTATTTCAAATAATATGTTATTTTGATATTCTATCCATTGTGCTTGCCATTTCTCTAATATAAGGGATTTATGTTTAAGGGTAGGATTTGGCATTGACTTTCTGCAAGAACTTCTTTGCATCCATGTCTGCTTGCAGAAAACATTGTTGTACTT
>JBOFVP010000266.1:0-2539 GCA_051653165.1 Clostridium sp. | reverse complement strand
CTTGTGTTTGGATTATTTTTAATGATATTCATCCCCATATGTGTTAGAGGTAAGATAAGCGATGGAATTGTAGTGTCATCAGTATTGGTTACACATCTATTAGCTAGCGATATATCATTAAATCTATTATTAAATGAACTAATGCTATTTTTAATAGGTGCTGGGGTTGCGTTATTGCTTAATCTTTATATGCCGTCCTTAGAACCGAAAATTAAAGAAGATATTAAAGAGATAGAATCCTTAATGAAAGATATAATACTTGAAATTTCTAAGGTGCTTTACGGTGAAAATACTCTTAAAGAATTGAAAGAGAAAATTGAATTACTTGATATTAGAATAGTAAATGGAGTGACAAACTCTACTAAATTATATAATAATCATTTACTTACAAACTTATCTTATTATAAAGATTATTTGAAAATGAGAGAACTCCAGTTAAGTACAATTAAGGGAATGTTATATAATTTAGAGCGTATATACAACGTAGTACACCAAAGTGTTATATTAGCAGAATATACTAAAGGAGTTAGTTTATCCTTTAGTGAAGAAAATGATTGTGAAGAATTATTAAGTGAGTTATATGACATTAGACAAAGGTTTAAGGATATGGAGTTACCTAAAAGTAGAGATGAGTTTGAAAATAGAGCAATTCTATTTAGATACTTAGGTGATATAGAACATTTTATAAAACTAAAGAGAGATTTTACAAAAATAAACAAAAAGGGAGAATAAGATGGTATATGGAATTTTACTAACTACATTTTTAAAATCTGTAAAGGGTAAAAATGAAAAATCAGGAGAAAGAGTATATAATAATGACTTAGTTTTATCACCAGAAATTATTATAGATGAGAATAATATAATAATACATGGCCGTGTTATATCAGAAAGTTTATATAGTGAATATTCAAGTAAGATTTATATAAATACAAAAGGGGAATTATATTCCCCTCCAGTATGCACCTGTAATGATTACGAAAAGAGGGCATTAAAGCATAGCTTTTTTGCTTGTAAGCATATTAACGCACAGTTTTTGTATTTTCTAAATATGCTACAAAGGGATGATACTCTATACAGTTTATTCAAAAATGATGAGGAAGCACTTACAACTGAATCATCATCAATGGAAATTCTAGATGTATTAGCACCAAGTGAAAAGAAAGAAAAAATAAAGTTTGAAGTTTATATAAATAGACGTGAGTTTGACAGGAATATTTATGTATACTTTAAAATTGGTTCTAGGGATATGAAATCAAGTTCATTATATACTCTTAAAGATATTGATGCATTTCTCACTTACATAAATAATAATATACCATTAAAATATGGTAAAGACTTTATTTTAGATTTGAGCACTCAAGAAATGAATGGGGAAGCTTTGAATATTTTAAGCTTTATTAAGCTTATAAAAAACTTAGACTCTTCAAATACATTTAAGAGAAGCCAAGATAAATACATACAGGGAAAATTCTTATTTATACCTAAAGCTATGGTTAGAAGTTTTTTAGAAGGTATACAGAATACAAGAATATACTTAGAAGAGGGGTTCTTTTATAGACCAGTAGAAAGTGAAGTTATTAAAAGTAATATTCCAGTATCTTTTTTAATTAGAGAGTCAGAAAATGAGATAATCCTTGAAATACATGGTCCAACTCCAAAGGAATTAAATGAGAATGGTGATGGATACTTGTATAACGGTTCTATTTATTTACCTACTTATGATCAAGTTAAGAGCATTTCACCATATTTAAAGTTATATAATGATGTCAAAGGAATATGCTTTCCTAAAAGTCAAGAGGAAACTGTTTTAAGAAGAATTATTCCAAGTGTACAAAGAATTTCTAATGATGTTATCTTAGATAATAAACTTAAAGATAGAGTTGTATTAGTAAAACCAAAGTATAAATTTTACTTTGATAGGGATAAGGAGATAAAGTTAACATATAAAGTTGACTATAATGGTATTGAATTTAATTATTTTCATGAATTCACTGATAAAATTATATTTAGGGATACTGTAAATGAAAACAAAGTATTTAATCTCATTGAAAGCATAGGGTTAACAGTTATAAAAGACTATTTTGTATTCAATATTAATGATGAAGACATATATAGCTTTTTCTTAGGCGAAATAGAAAAACTTCAAGATGTTGGAGAAGTATTTTATTCTCAACATTTTAAGGGTATAAAATTATTGAATTCAAGTAATTTTAATGTAACCGTTAGAAAAGGAAAGCATAATTATTTTAATTTTGAATTTAATATTGATAGTATATCAGATAAAGAATTTAGACGTATTTTAAGGGCATTTAGGAATAATAAAAAATATTATAAACTTGATAATGGTGAATTTATTAATTTAGAAGAATTGGAATTAAATAAACTCCTAATTTTAATAAATAACTGTACAAAAGATATTGAAAATACAACAATTATGGATTTAAATAAAGCACCATATTTCTCTGAATATGTAGATAAGTATAATTTAAATTATTTTAGTGGGTTAACAGCATTAAAAAAAGTTTACAAGAAATTTAAT
>JBOFVP010000265.1:0-1257 GCA_051653165.1 Clostridium sp. | reverse complement strand
TCATTGTCCCAATTACTTCATTATCCTTTGGGTTTAAGCAATACAATATTGTTTTTGGTAATTTATTATTAATATCTAGAGCATCTAGTACCCTTGATAATGAAAATGCAATTTCTCCATCATCAATACTATCAAACCCTGAGTCACTACCAATTTTTTTAAACATTCTTGTATTATTGTTTCTTAAAGCTCCTATATGTAATTGCATAACTATATTTCTATCCGAATATAATTTTCCAAGCTCAATTAGCAAAGCAATAGAATATTTTTCACTATCAATAATTGAAATTTCTTCTCCATTAATTGCCCTTTTAAATATTTCATCTATCTCTTTAAGTGTATATTCGTGGAATTTAATTCTTTCAAGACTATGATCACTCACTTGACAACCGTTTATACAAAAGTAATCTAGTCTACATTCCAGTGCCTTTACCAAATCTTTAAATGTTACTATGTGAGTCATAGATATTTCTTCTAATTTCTTTATGTATGGTATAAAATCTTCATTTTTAATTTTCATTGCCTTCTCTGGTCTAAATGATGGTCTTACTTCACATAGAAATTCACTATCCTTTTTTATTTCTTTATGATGCTCTAATTCATCAACTGGATCATCAGTGGTTCCTATGTATTCAACTTTGGCTAACTTAATTAATCTTTTAGCTGATAAATTTTGTTCTATAATAATCTTGTTGCATTTCTCCCAAATAAAGTTTGCTGTTTTTTCACTTAAGAGTTCTTCTATACCAAAAAATCTTTTAAGTTCAAGGTGAGTCCAATGATATAAGGGATTTCCTATTAGATATGGCATCATTTTTGCATATTCTAGGAATTTTTCATAATCATCTGCATCACCTGTAATGTATTTTTCGTCTATACCATAACTTCTCATAGCTCTCCACTTATAGTGATCGTGATATAGCCACATTTCTGTTAGATTTTTAAATCTATGATCAGTGGCTATTTCATTTGGAGCTAAATGACAGTGATAATCAAATACTGGCATCTTTGAAGCATAATTATGATATAGTACTTTTCCAACTTCTGTTTCTAATAAAAAGTCCTCATCCATAAATTTCTTCATAGCTTATTCTCCTCGTATAATATTACTTTCACCCTTTTTAATTGCCTCATATAATCCATTGATATAAACTGCACCTAAAGCTCTATCATATAACCCATATCCTGGTCTTCCTGTTTCTCCCCATATCATTCTTCCATGATCTGGTCTAAAAGCACCTTTAAAGTCATATTCAC
>JBOFVP010000264.1:0-1263 GCA_051653165.1 Clostridium sp. | reverse complement strand
TATCAGCATTAGGATTACTCATTCCTTTAACAACTCTGTTATCCCCTGAGAAAATACTAAGTACTGTTGGAGGAATTGATATATTTCTTACATTATCAAACCTTTCATCCTCTGGCATATACATAAATAAACTATTTGAGTTAGCCATAATTTCATCTATTGCATCCTTATTTGTAACAGAATATCCTAGTTCACCACTAGACTCTATATATGGAATTATGTTAACTTTATACTCTTTTGCTATATAATAAGCAATAAAATCCCACCCACTATATGGCACTGAGTTTTCTCTCCAGTAGCTTGATAGCTTAGCCATAAAGTCACTATCTCTTTTATCAATAAAATTTAAGAATATATACATTGGGTGAATGCTTCCTGTTTCCCCAGTAGTTAAGTATTTTTCATATGAAGGTAATACTTTTTCACTTTCATAATCCTTTGGATCATTTCCATAAACCCAAGCCCAATTTGGATTTTCAAGGTCAATACGTCTTAAAGCATTTGCATGCATGTTACACCAGTATTCAACAAATCCCCATCCTTGCTCATAAAGATGGCCATACTCATGATACATACCCCACATGCCATCAATCTTTGGTTTTCCTAAATATGCATTTACATTTTGAGGAAGAGTATCTAGCATTGTATTACTTGCTGACATATACCCAACCTGTTCATATCTTGCACCTGCCAAAACAAAGTTTTCTCTTGGTCTATTTATTTCATCTGGATTATCCTCAACTAAACCAGAGAACTTATCATAATTTTCAACAACAGTATCATGTGCTTCTATTGTAATTCTTGCTTCAAAGTCTCTCCTTACATGTTTAGATAATGGAATATGTACTCTAGTGTTATTTCCTATTAAAACTGCACTTTTCTCTTCATTATCAGCACTTAAAACCTTAGCTTCAAATTCCTCTTCATCTAAGATTACCTTATCTGATAACTTATTTTCTCTAATATCAAATACAGGACTTACTTCGTAATCTTCACCATTTAACTTAATTTCAACATCAAATGAAAAATCGTCATCAGGATTATCTGATTTAAATTTTACCCCTGCAACATCAAGGAATAACTGTCCCTTTCTTGGAACCTTTACCACTGTCTTTTCCCCTACATTGACTCTTTGTACTCCTCTTATATTTCCTACATCATGTAAATTAAGATTTGCACTTCCATATACACCTTTTCCTGTAATTAAAACTTCAATTTCCGTTTCTCCTAAAACCTCAAGTCCTAAAGGTTCATTTGTATGGA
>JBOFVP010000263.1:0-8397 GCA_051653165.1 Clostridium sp. | reverse complement strand
GAAAAATCCATACTACGCCATCCTTTGCTATATTAATTTTATTTAACTTACTATAAATTATAAGTTTTAATACAAATTTATTCAACCTTTATTCTATTCTACCCCTTTTCAAAATATGTTAATATATGGTAATATTTTTCTGAGGTGAATTTTATGGTTAAAAAAAGGAAAAAATCAATATATAGACCTTACTTAATATTACTTTCATTTATAGTATTATTATACATAGGCAAAATTATTTATGTCTCATATAAATGTAAAGATTTATATGAGGCTGCAAATTATCTTTTCACTACTAATGAATGTGGAGATTTATCTCTTATGAGAGTAAAAAATATTTCTTTAATATATAAAGGAGATGATTATGCATTAATCCAAGCTTCAGGATTAAATAAAATCCCTCCTCATGAAACAACATATATAGAGGCTGAGTTTAAAAGGAACTCTTTTTCATCTTGGGAAATTGATAGCTATTCAGAAATACAAAAAAATTAAACAGTTGCAACTAGTTTGCATTTAAGTGTATAATAAAACCAATATATTGAAAATTTATGGAGATGATACTTTGATAAAAATAACTAATTTAAAATTCTCTTATAATAAGAAAGCACCACTTCAATTAGATAATGTAAGTTTAACAATTGACAAAGGGATGTATATATCAATAATTGGTGAAAATGGTAGCTGTAAAACTACTTTAGTAAAGTTGATTTTAGGATTATTACAACCAAACTCAGGTACAATTAACAATAGTTTTTCAAGACTATCTTACGTTCCCCAAAAACTAGATAGTTTTAACTCTCAGTTCCCAATAACAATTAGAGAAATTCTAAAAACCCATGGAAAAGCTATTGGAGTTAATAAGGATGATGATATACTATCAACCCTTGATAACGTAAATCTTTCAAGCTACAAAGATAACTTAATCGGCAGTCTATCTGGGGGACAACAACAAAGAGTATACATAGCTAGAGCACTAATTGGTAATCCAGATTTGATAATTCTAGATGAACCTTCAACAGCTCTAGATACTAAGTCACAACAAGAAATATACTCCTTACTATCTAAATTAAATACAAAGAAACATAAAACCATACTTTCAATAGAACACAATATTTCACAAGCATTAAAATATTCTACTCATATTATAGAGGTAAAGGATGGAAATGCTATATTATACTCTAAGGATGATTTTCTTTTAAGTAGAGAATCATTAATTGGTTTTTAAATGTTTTATTATAGAAAGGATTTTTTATGTTTGAATTAGAATTTATGCGTAACGCTTTTGCAGCTGGATTTATGATATCCATTTTATGTCCATTTATAGGACTATTTATAGTATTAAGGCGCTATTCAATGATAGGGGACACCCTTTCTCATGCATCCTTTGCTGGAGTTGCTATTGGATTGGTTATTGGAACTGTTAACCCCCTTGTAACAGCCTTTATTTTTACAACAATTTGTGCAATCATCATAGAAGTACTAAGAGGATACTTTAAACGTTATGCCGAGTTAGTAATGTCTATTGTTTTAACCTTCTCACTAGGGATTGCAATTATATTAATAAGCACAGGAAAAACCTCTGCTAATGTTAATTCATTTTTATTTGGTAGTATATTAACTGTTACTAAGAATGATTTATTACTAATATTAATTGTAGGAGTTATTTGTTTAATTTTTCTTTCATTAATATATAACAAATTAATTTATGTAACATTTGATGAAGATGGTGCAAAAACAGCTGGAATAAATGTTAAGTTAATTAATTATATTTTCACTATATTAGTTGGTGCTACAATATCAATTTCCATACGAGTAATGGGTATTTTAGTTATTTCATCTATAATAGTTGTTCCAGTTGCAACTGCCATGCAACTTAAAAAGAGCTTTTCTAAAACTCTACTTTTTTCGATTTTCTTTGGATTTATAGACATTATGATAGGATTAGTGCTTTCCTATTATCTATATAGTGCTCCTGGTGGAACAATTGCACTAACCTCAGTAATAGTGTTACTATTAACCATTATTACAACAAAATTTATAAATACTATTAAATAAAAATACTCTCTCTATGCGAATTAATAGAGAGAGTATTTTTAAATTTATCTACACTCCTCGCATATACCCTTCATTTTAAGGTCATGCTCAGTTAAAATAAAACCATTATTAACTTTAACAAGCTGCTCTATTTGCTTCATAGGGCAATCAATCTCAACCTCTTTATGGCAAATATCACACTCTAAATAATGCTTATGCTGCTCCTGCTTAAAGTTAAATAAACAACGCTCTCCATTTAACGAAAACTTGTCCACAATCCCCTTATCCTCAAAAACAGCTAGCACTCTATAAACAGTGCTAAAGTCTATATCAACCTCATTTTTATTACAACTCTCATGTATCTCCTCAGCGGTTAATGCTTCATTATTGTTCATTAGAATATTTAAAATTTCTATTCTTGGCTTAGTTACCCTTATTCCATTGCTTCTTAATAACTCTTCAACCTTCATCCTATACATCTCCTACTTTTTTCCTTTAAATATATCCCTATATATAATTTTAAAACAATAACATTTTTATAGCAAATATAATTAGTACCACTCCACCAAAAAAATCAGCATATTTCTCTACAAAAGAGAACTTTTTTAAGTATTTACATATTATAAACCCTATATAACATAATAAAAGAGTTATTAGCCCTACAATTAAAGAATACATAAATAATAATAACATATTTGATACATTGTGGAATACTGTAAAACCTACCACCATAGCATCTATACTTACTGAAATCCCCATTATTATACACATACTACTTTTAGTTAATACGGTATTTTCTTTTTCCTTAAAACCTTCGATAATCATCAAAATACCTACTATTGATAAAATTACACTTCCTATGATATGTGGTATATCAACAATATAATTATCTATATAGTATCCTATTCCTGCCCCTATAAAAGTGAATGCCCCTTGAAAAAAAGCAAAAGAAACTAAATACTTAATTTTACTCTTCCTATCAACACTTGAATTAACTCCTACACTTATTGTAACTCCAAAAGCATCCATTGCAAGGGCAATTCCTATTAAAACAATCTCTAAAATTAACATATAATTCCTCCCCAAATAAATGTTACTTATTTTATAATATTTCAACAATTTAATAATATTCCATTTTGAAAAAAACTCTTTATTTTCCACACTTTTTATTGTATAGTATTAAATAGAGTAATATTTAAATTAAATAGTATATCACATTTAAGGTTAAAAGGAGAGATAGTATGTCTAATTGTATAATTGCACAATCTGGTGGACCAACAGCTGTTATTAATGCTTCAGTTGCTGGATTAATAAAAGCTAATCAAGATTTAAAAATCTATGATAAAGTATTTGGTGGATTAAATGGTATTGAAGGAATTTTAAATAACAATATTATAGAACTTTCTTCTGTTTCTAATGAAGAAATAGAAACTTTTAAGTATACTCCATCATCTGGTTTAGGGTCATGTAGATATAAAATGAAGGACCTATCTATTTCAACTGATGAATATGATAAACTACTAGATATATTAAAAGTAAATGATATAAAAACATTTTTCTATGTTGGTGGTAATGATTCAATGGATACTACCGCTAAGCTTGGAAAATATGCTAAAGAAAAAAATCTTGATATAAATTTTATAGGTATTCCAAAAACTATTGATAATGATTTAATGTATACAGATCATACTCCTGGGTTTGGTAGTGCAGCAAAGTTCATTGCAACTTCTGTATTAGAAACTTATTTAGATTCATCAGTATATATTAACAATGGAATATTTATTTTAGAAACAATGGGAAGAGATACTGGTTGGCTAGCAAGTGCAGCCTGTGCAGCTAGAATAGATGGTAAACAAGTTGCTGATTTTATCTATCTTCCTGAACATGCTTTTGATAAAGCAAAGTTTTTAAATGATGTTAGAGAGAAATTTAATGAGCAAAATCAAGTTTATATTGTTGCTTCTGAAGGTTTAAGAGATGCTTCAGGAAAGTTCTTAACTGAAATGAGTGTTACATCTCAAGATAACTTTGGACACGCCCAACTTGGTGGTGTTTGCCAATACTTAAGACAATTAATTATTGATGCTGGAATTACAAAAAGAGTTAAAGCTTTAGAACTTGGAGTTCTTCAAAGATGTGCTATGCACTGTGCTTCTGATACTGATATAGAAGAAGCTTTTAATGCTGGATATGAGGCATTAAAGTTTGCTACTGAAGGTAATAATGGATATATGGTTGCAATTAAGAGAGAGTCATCTTCTCCTTATAAGTCTACATTCTTCCTTGTAGAAGCTGATAAAATAGCTAACAATGTTAAGTACTTCCCATCTGAATGGATAACTGATGGTGGAAATAATGTTAGCGAAGAGGCATATAATTATATTTTACCATTATTAGAAGGTCATCCATCATTCAAAGTACATTCTAATCTACCTAATTATAGAACTTTTAACTAAAAATATATAAAATAAAGTGGCTACTTTAAATAGTAGCCACTTCATTTTATAACTTTTTCATAATCATAAAGTAATGCAGGTAATATTAATATGGTTATTATTATCCAAACTCCTAACATAATTAATTTTAATTTTATAGACAATGGTAATATTACTACAACTACACTCCCTAATATTTGTGAATACTTACATAAAAGTTTTGATAATTTAGTTACCTTCAACACTCTACCGCAATTAGGGCATATAATTTTTTCATAATCTTTTTGGTTTAATAAATACTTTGTGCCTATTATCCAGTTACAATGTTCACATTCTCTACTCATACCTCACCACACACATATTATTTATCAACTAATAATTAAATAATACTTTCCAATAATAATATCCATTAATCTTCAAACCTTATGTATGAAATATAAAGTATTATTTATAAAGGAGTATGAAAATAGAACTCAGCTTATTCCTTTATAAATAATATACTCTATATTTAAAATTTATATTTTTGTTATTTTCTCTAATACCTCTAATAAATAATTAATATCATTTTCAGTATTATATGGCCCTATACTTATTCTAAACATACCAGGCATTTTATCATTAATATCACTTAAAAATTTACAGGATTCAGCTTCGCTTAATTTCATCAATCTTCTACAGTATGGATGTGCACAAAACCATCCCTGTCTTACTGCTATCCCATAATCCTTAGCAAGTATCTCTGCAACATCTTGATGAAATTTCCCCTCAATGTTAAATGTTCCGATAGCTAATCTATCTTGTATATTATTTATATCCGCATAGGTTAATACTTTAGGGATATTTTTCACCCCATCAATTAACATTTTAAATAATAGATGTTCATGTTCCTCTATATTATCAAAACCAACTCTTTCTAAAACTTGTAAAGCCTTAGTTAATGCAATCGCCCCTAAATAATTAGGAGTTCCTGGTTCATTCCTTTCAGGTGTCTCTAAATATCTAACACCCCAATCTTTTACATATTCAACAGTACCTCCACCCTCATAATCTGGAAGATTTTCATTAAAAGCTTCTTTAAGACCTACAATTGCTCCACAACCAAACGGCGCATAAATTTTATGACCAGAAAATGCTATAAAATCTATAGCTGATTCCTTACTATTTCCTTTTAAATCAACCCTTTTATGTGGTACTAATTGTGCACCATCAACCACAATCTTTGCTCCATGCCTATGAGCTATTTCTGCTACTTTATGAATATCATTCAAATATCCAGTTACATTAGATGCACCCGTTAAGCTAACTACCTTTATTCTGTCACAATATTTTTTGAATAGAACCTCATACTCATCTATATTAAGCCTTCCATTTTCATCAACCTCGATATACTCTACTGTGGAAGTTCTTCTCCATGGAAGGTCGTTTGAGTGATGTTCCATTCTAGTTGATAAAACAATATCATTTTTATTTTTTATTAAAACATTAGCTAATTTATTTATCCCTTCTGTAGTATTAGGTGTAAATATAACAGTATATTTATCATCTCGTCCTACTCCAAAAAATTCTAATATATATTTTTTGCATGATAAATAATTCATTGTAGTTAACTCAGCCTTTTGCCCTAATCCTCTACCTATAGAGCCATATGTGGGAATCCTTTGATTTATAATCTCTAACGCTTCTTTAAATGGTGGCGTTGTAGCTGCATTATCAAAGTTTATAGCTGTACACTCTTCACAGTGCCTTAATCTCACTTTTTCATCTAAACCTAAAAATAGATTTTTAAATTCATCACTTTTTTTCATTTGCATCCCTCCCATATATCTTATTCACCAATTCCTATAAGGGTTCTAATAAACTTTATCTCACAAGGATGTTTTTATTCAAATTAACCATATTAGTTATAAATTACTTATTTTAATCATATTATTTAGGGTAACAACTATATGTTCCACTCATATAATTAATATTAAAGTTATTTTATGGAGGTAAGTAATGAAACCTGATCAAAAATATATGCCAAGGGATAGAAGTGACTTAAACTTTGCCCCTATTAATTTAGAATCACCTTTCCATCCAAGCGAAAATGGGTGGATGCCAGTAATATCCTTAAAGGATGATATGCCACACGCTGAAATTTCTAATAGTTCTTCAGATATATTTTCACCTAATGTGGCTATTAATCCATATAATTTAAGCATTAAGGATGCTAATAATCCATTTGATACAATCCCAAACGGACCATCACCTAATTCTAATCTATATCCAAATGAAGAACCAAATAATGAATTATATTCATATAATAAAAATAGAGAACTTTATCTATCTTCAATTGAATCTATTTTCATTGAAGAACTTCTAAGTGATATTGATTATAATTATGATGAGTTCAATGATGATTTAAATAGAGCTTGTAATTCAAAGCTTAATACTATTTTTAAAACTATACAAGATGAATGTCCTGCAATAATGAAGACATTAAAATCTTATAAAGTCCCATATCCAATTGCTAAAATTTTAGTAAAAAAGATAATTAATATATCATTAGAAAATTGTGAAAAGTAGGTGAAATATATTGTATTTATTTAGAGAATCACTACCTAAACTAAGCGGTAATATAAGATTTCTACACGCTGCACCAAGTGCCCCTAATGTAGATATTAAAGTAGATGAAAAATTAATTGGTAAAAATATTGCTTTTAGTGATATAACAAAATACTTAAACCTAACCCCTGGAAAACATACTATAAAAATTAATTTATCTAGTGATGATGGAAACTCTCTACTAAATGAATCTTATGAAATTGCTCCATCATCATATATCACTGCTGCAATTGTTCTTTTAGAGAGTACTTTAACTATTTTATTCATAAAGGATTCTAATTCTAATGGTGGACCTGATACATCATTCCTAAGATTTATGAATTTATCACCATCATCACCATTGCTTTCATTATCTCTACCAACTGGAGATATATTATTTAACTCAGTAGAATATCTTGAAACTACAGGATATTATCCTTTATCACCTGGAATATATAATCTTGTAGTATCAGCATCTGGTGCATCAGGACTAAATAAGTATATAAAGAACCTTCATCTTGTTCCTGGTGAGTTTTTAACAATATATATTATAGGACAAATTCACATTGCACCTCAATTAGGATATATTTCAGTAATTGATGGTACTAATAATCTAAAATAACAATAAAAGTGGTATATATGTATGCCACTTTTTATTATTATCCTTATAGCATATTTTATATTAGTTTGATATAATTTTATTAACTTTGTTTAATGAGAGGATGATAATATGAATACATATAATTTAAAGGTTAAACGAATTAGCCCTAAAGCAATTTTACCTAATTACGCTAAACCAGGAGATGCAGGGTTAGATCTTTATTCTATAGATACATTAGAGCTTAACCCAGGTGAAAGTGCGCTTATACATACTGGAATTCAAATTGAATTACCTAAGAATACAGAGGCTCAAGTTAGACCTAGAAGTGGTCTAGCACTTAAAAACGGCATTACTGTATTAAATACCCCTGGAACAATTGATGAGGGATATAGAGGTGAGGTTGGTATAATTTTAATTAATCATAGCAAAGAAACCTTTACTGTTACAGAAGGCATGAAAATAGCTCAAATGGTTGTTAAACCAACATTTTTAGTATCTGTACTTGAAGTTTCAGACTTATCATCTTCCGAAAGAGGAGAAGGTGGTTTTGGTTCTACGGGAGTGTAACATTCTTAGTTTTATGTAAAAAAAGAAGTTTCTAATTTAAAAGTATATAAATAATCTTAATTGTTTAAAATTCAAATAGATATCTAATATTACTTGGTAATATTAGATATCTATTATTTTTATTATAAATAATAATACATTTCATTTAATTTCCAATATATGATAAAATATCTA
>JBOFVP010000262.1:0-2117 GCA_051653165.1 Clostridium sp. | reverse complement strand
CTTAAATGAAACCTCACGCCCAACCATCATCTTAGCCATTTCACTTTCTGATGTTTCAGCTACATTAACAGTTCCAATATACTTTCCACGTCTAATAACTGTACATTTATTTGCAACTGCCTTTATTTCCTTTAATTTATGAGTAATTATTATAATTGACTTTCCTTCTTTAACAAGGTTTTTAATAATTCCCATTAACTCCGTTATTTCTTGAGGAGTTAAAACAGCAGTAGGCTCATCAAATATTAATATTTCTGCATCTCTATATAACATTTTAATAATTTCTACTCTTTGTTGCATTCCTACTGATATGTCTTCTATTTTTGCATATGGATCAATATTTAATCCATATCTCTTTGATAACTCTTCTATTTTCTTAGCAGCTATTTTTTCATCAACTACTAAACCACGCTTAGGCTCACATCCTAATATGATATTTTGAGTTACAGTAAAGTTTTGAACTAATTTAAAGTGTTGGTGAACCATTCCGATTCCTAAATCATTTGCAACATTTGGGTTAGAAATTTTAACTTCTTTACCTCTTACTTTTATTTTTCCAGCTTCTGGTGTATACATACCAAAAAGAACACCCATTAAGGTTGATTTACCTGCACCATTTTCTCCTAATAATGCATGGACTTCTCCTTTAGCTAACTGAACAGTTATGTTATCATTTGCTACTATTCCTGGGAATTCTTTTCGAATATTAAGCATCTCTACTACATATTCCATAATTTCCTCCTCTTAGAATCTTATTTTGAAAAAAAGAGCGAGAAGCCTCGCTCTTTGTAAACTACTTCCTAATAATGAAGATAATATTATTTTGGTTCTATTAATCCATCAGCTTTATCAGCTACAACTATATCTCCTGATTTAACCTTACCAAAAATTTCATCAGTCTTCTTTTGAGTTTCTTCACTTAAGTTCTTGTTTTCCTTAGGAATACCTACTCCATCATTTTTAGCATCGTAGATTAATGTTTTTCCACCTTGGAATTTTCCATCTATTTCATCTTTAATCATATCTTCAGTAACCTTAGCTAACATTTTCATAGCTGAAGTTAATACAACTGATTTGTTTTCTGTTCCATAAATACCATCTTGATATTGGTCAACGTCAACACCTACAACCCAAGCTTCGTCACCCTTAAGTGCTCTAGCCTTAGCTTCGTCAATAACTCCAATTCCAACTCCACCAGCTGCACAGAATATAGCCTTAACTCCTCTATCATACATTTTAGCTGCTAATTGTTGTCCTGCTGCCTTATCTGTAAATGTTCCTTGGTATACAAAGTTTTCTTCCTTCATTGAAATGCTTGTACCTAAATTATCATTAGCATACTTAACACCTTGTTGGAATCCCCAGTTAAACTTTTGTACTGCTGGAATCTTTAATCCACCAATAAATCCAACATCACCTTCTTTAACTTGAAGTGCTGTTGCTACTCCTGCTGCAAATCCAGCTTCATGTTCTGCAAAGAATATTGATACTGCATTTTCTCCAACCTTTTCTTCAAAAGTTGGATCTCCAAATTCTTTACCATTGTTTGGTGCTCCATCTATTAAAACAAATTTAGCATCTTTATATTTATCTTGTGCTTTGTAAATTGCTGAATTAAATTTAAATCCTGGTGTTACTATAAACTTATAACCAGCATCATAATGATTTGCAATTTCCTTTAAGTATTCTGCTTCAATTTCTCCATTTGGCTTAAGGTAATTAGTTGTAACCCCTAAGTTCTTCTTAGCGTTTTCAACACCTTCCCATGTTCCTTGGTTAAATGATTTGTCATCAATTGTTCCTGAGTCTGTAACCATTCCTACCTTTAAATCTGATTTTGCTGACCCACCTTCATCGTTACTTCCACATCCTACAAGACCTGTAACCATTAAAGCTGATAGTGCTAGAGCAATAATTCTTTTTTTCATTGAAGTTCCTCCTCGAAAATTCTTATTTTTGGAATTTGAATGTTGTATAATTTACAACATAATTATACACGATTTTTATTTTCTAATTCAATAACTTGTACTATTTTTTATTATATTATTTTAAATATTATGCAAAAATTTTTAACACTATCAAAAATATAGGGTTATTTTTATCAAAATTTGATTTTT
>JBOFVP010000261.1:0-1092 GCA_051653165.1 Clostridium sp. | reverse complement strand
AATATAAGGGAACTAGACTTAAAGGGATTATTTATAGTTAATTTGATACTTGTATTTCCATTACTTTTTTTAATACAAGGAATATTAACAGTTATTCTTAGAAATAATCCATTTGTAGATTATTTAGTATCTACAATGGCTTACTTAATTGCTGCAGGAAGATATCTTAATTCATCAGCATATGGGTATGCAATTTACTTTGGTGTATTCTATCTTGTTGGATATGGTATTACTAAAGTAGTAATTAAAAGAAAACAACGTGTAGTATAGGTTAATAGTAAATCATAAGGGGATGTCTCATTACTAGATTTTATTATCTACAATGAGACATCCCCTTATCTTTATCTTATCGCTACCATTGCTAACACTCCTACCTCTGCAGGTGGAAGCTAAGCACTGCTACGAGCCTAGATAAGTTCTTCTAAGCATCAGATGGAGTAATGTTAAATTTCACAAACTTCACCTGATGCTTAGAATCACTTGATTGAGAAAAATTATAATTGACTATAGTAAAAATATTGATATAAATCATAAGGAGTTGTCTTTATTTTTATCATTCCTAGTGGACTTTCTTTTTATGTTTATACAGCTTAAATAACTTAAATATTATATAAACTGTAAAAACTGCCATAAAAAAATTGATTATTGTCATGATTAAAACGGAAGCTAACAAGAAAATCACCCCTCTTAATATATATCTACATTTTAGTGATTCTTCAAAATAATGTCAATAAAAATATAGAATTCATACTACTTATTTAAACTGTAGAAAAATTTCATTTTATTAAAACCTAATTAAGGAGTTAACAGTCTAATATAAAGAAAACCTTTAAAAATTATATCCTCTTCATTAATAGTATTTTGATTTTCAATTCCCCAAACAACAAGTTCTTTTAGAACATTAAAGTATTCAACACTTAGCTTCTTTTCCTTAGCTTTAGCTCCAAGCTATTTTCTTCAAAATAATCTCTGAAAGTTGATTATTGGATAGAAAACTTGTCCATACTTTAAACAGGGGGTGTAGTATGGATAAAAGTAATGATGGTTATACAATGTTTGATTTAGACTACTTAAATAATGAAGAATTTCTAG
>JBOFVP010000260.1:0-12167 GCA_051653165.1 Clostridium sp. | reverse complement strand
TTTATTTTGTTTATGCTTCTTTAAAATGTTAATCACCTTCTTTTTTATGCTATATAAGCCTTTCTGAATTTGCTCCTCTAACCATCAATTCTAATTCTCTGCTTAACTCCCAATTACATACGTAAGCAATTGCTCTATTATAATTTTTAACAGATGTATTCTTATAACTGTTTACATTGAATACTTCCTTATACTCATTCCACATCTTTGCAAATACCTTTTTGCTTAATTCTTTGTACGCTGGTGCATCTTTCCCACCTAACAACTCTAATGCTCTTTTAGTCCCTCTATTCCTTATTTCCTCTTGCTGACTATAATCAATCGTCATTGTATTTTCTAACTTATGTACTCTTTTCTCGACTTCTTGTTGTTTTTGATCAAGTGCAAATATAGCTTGTACTTCTGGACTTAAGTTTTTATATGGATTCTTTAAAGCTTCTTCCATCTTATTAAAGGCATTTATATATTTTAGTTTCCACTCTAAAGCCTTTGCTCCAGTGAATCCCATTACTAACAAACTAAATCCATCTTTTGTAATTAGATACTCTTTATAATTTTTCCCTGTCCCTGCTTTATAACTGCTTTCTATAAACATGGTCATAACGGAATTTTCCGTTTTGATAAGCTCCTCTATTTTTTCAATTACATCTGAATGTCTTTTACCAAAGTCCTCTGATACTTGTCTACTTGTTACTACTAATTGTCCATCTAAATTTTCAATTCTAATTAATTCTTTCAACTCTCTTCACTCCTTAATATTTATTATTTAATTAATCTTGCCCATCTTAAAAATTCATCTCTTGGAATTAATATTGGTTTCTTAACTGGTAGTTTGGGGAAATCTTCTTGCTTGGCTACCCTATAAGCAGTATCTTTATTAATTCCTAATATTTCCGTAACTTCTTTCATTGTTATTACTGGTGGTAAATTGTTAAACTCAATCATCTTTATTCTCCTTGCCCTTATCCAAATATAAATTCTTCTTCTACATCAAAAGCTGATGCTATAGCTCTTCTATTGTTTTTATGTGGATATCTATTCCCTGTTTCCCATGCCCAAAATGCTTTTTGGTGAGTATAGCACTTTTGTGATGCTTCCTCTTGACTCCAACCTTCTATAATTCTTAAAATCCTAATTTTTTCATTCCATTGTAGTTTTTCAAATTTTTCTTTCATAATTGTTCCTCCTACGTTATTAAATACTAATTTTAATTTAATACAATACTACGTCACAACAACGCATAAGGACAACCTTTATATTTCGTCATATTTCGTCATAACTATAAATTTATAGTTAATTATACCCACATTTCTTAAAATACCTTAATATTCTTGACATGTTGACGTTATTTACGTAAAATATCGTTAAGGGGTGTTTATTATGGATAAAAAATTTGTTGGACTTAAAATTAAAGAATTAAGAAGTCGTAAAAGTGCTTTAATTGGGAAGAAGATTAGACAAAAAGACTTAGCTGATCAAATTGGAGTATCAAGATCCTATTTAGGTGATATAGAAAGTGGTCGTACAAAAGCAAATGAATTAATTATTTCAAAAATTGCCAAGGCTCTGGATGTAGATATTGTTGAAATTACTACACCACCTCAAAATCAAGTTCAAGAACCAACAGCTATTTATAGAATTAACGATATCGTAAAAGAAAATAAGATAATGGATATAGCAGCACACTTTGATGATGAAGATTTTACTGATGAAGATGTAGATGATATAGAAAAATTTATTAAATATGTTGTTGCTAAAAGAAAGAATGAAATTTAACAGCTTGGGGTGAGAATATGACATATGAAGAAATGTTATGTTATGCACATGACAAGAATATAGAGGTTGTAGAAATTGATTTTAATGGTAGTGCCAAAGGGTATCAAATAGAAAATGTTATATTTATAAATAAAAAACTTACTTCTCAAGATAAAAGATGCACTTTAAGTGAAGAACTGTCTCACTGTATATATAAAGGTGGTAATATACTTAATCTTGATGATATAAGAAATAAAAAGGCTGAATTACTAGCTAGAAATAATAGCTATTGCAAATTAATTAAAATGAATGATTTTATAAAAGCCTTTGAGGAAGGTATACGTAATAGATATGAATTGGCTGAATTTCTAAATGTCACAGAAGAATTTTTAGATGATGCCATTGTTTATTATTGCCAAAAATATAGTAATCAATATTTTTTAAATAATTATATGATTACCTTTTCCCCTTTGGGCATATTAAAAGTATATTAAGGAGCGAATATGAAAGGTTCAATAGTTAAAAAAGGAGATAAGTATTGTATTGTTATTTATTTAGGATTAGACAGATACGGAAAGAAAAAACAAAAGTGGTTTAGTGGTTATGAAAGTAAAAAGGAAGCTGAGAAAGCTCTACCTCGTATATTAGTTCAATTAGAAGATGGTGATCTGATTAATGAGTCTAATAAAAAACTATCTAATTTCGCTACTGAATGGCTAGATATTAAAAAAACTAAAGATAACTTAGCAGCTACAACTTACTCTGGGTATAAGAATATAATAAATAAACATATTATACCTAATATAGGACATTTAAAATTAAAGGATATAAAAACATACCACTTACAAAGGTATGTTGATGATAAATTTTATGGTAAGTGTGCTGATAAGTCTAAGTTATCAGCTTTAACTTTAAGTAATCATAAACGGGTTTTATCATCAATGTTTTGCTATGCTCTTGATATGGATCTAATACAAAAAAACCCTGTAATCAAGGTAAAGTTACCACGTGAATTGAAAAAAGAGGTTAATCCTTATGATTTAAATGAATCTAGAGTATTATTAGATTTAATTCAAACTAATAGATATTTATGTATTCCTGTTACTCTTGCTGTATTATTAGGGCTTAGGCGTGGCGAGTGTCTAGGGCTTTCATGGGATGATATAGATTTTAAAAATAATATTATATCTATAACAAAAAATCTAGAGTTTGTTGAGGGCACATATTACTTAAAGGACCCAAAGACCATTAACTCTAAAAGATCTATATCTGTGCCTGATATTTTAATTGATTATTTAAGAGAGCATCAAAACTGGCAACGTGAAATGAAACTTAGAAGTGGTTATAAGTGGGTAAATTCAAATAACCTAGTTTGTGTTAACCCTAAGAATGGTAATATGATTAACCCAACTAGGCTATCTGATAAGTTTAAATGGTTTTTAGAAGATAATAATCTTCGACACATAAAATTCCATGATTTACGTCACACTAACGCTTCATTAATGTTAGCAGCTGATGTTTCTGCTAAGGTTGCTCAAATGAGACTTGGACATAGTAATGTATCTATAACATTAGATTTATATAGTCATGTTCTAACATCCGTTGATATGGAGGCAGCTTCAAAAATTGATAATCTATTTGTTAAGACTAATTAATTTCTAATCCTTTTTCTAATCCTTTTTTAAAATAAAAGCACATTTTTAAGGATTTTTAACAATATATAAAAAAATTAAAAGTGTTTAAAAGCCTTGATTTACAAGGAATAACGATATATAATTAGGTTATAAAATTTAATGACGACAGTTCGTAAGCCTCCTGTCTCAAAATAAAACTAAGGCACCTTTTTATAAAGTATAACCATATTCATTTTTATGAATAAGGTATTTATTAATTGCGCAAAATAACTTTAAATACAAAAGGGCTGCTAAGTTTAAGCAGCCCTTTTTATATTCCTAAAATCCTACTTTTAACCAAAGGAGGAACCCAATGATGGATTTAGAACGTTATAGTGAAGTTAAAAACAAAAACAAAAGAGAAATTGTTCTATTGAAAGGAGCTCCTTGCAAATGGGGAAGATGTAAATTTTGTGATTACATCCTAGATAATAGTGAGGATACCCAATCAAACATCAAAATCAATGATGATATCTTAAAGAAAATTACTGGAAAGTATGGAGTTCTTGAAGTAATTAACTCTGGTAGCGTATTTGAGTTACCAAAAGAAACTCTATCAAAAATTAAAGAAATTGTAGAAGAAAAGAACATAAAACAACTTTTCTTTGAAGCACATTGGATTTATAGGAATAGATTAAAGGAAATTGAAGATTATTTTGGCGTACCAATTATTTTTAAACTTGGTTTAGAAACCTTTGATGATCACTTTAGAAATGATGTCCTTAATAAAGGAATTTATTTTAAAGAACCTCAAGAGGTATCAAACTATTACCCTTCTGTTTGCCTAATGGTTGGAATAGAAGGACAAACAAAGGAAAGCATCTCAAGGGATGTTGAATTATTAATAAAATATTTCAAAAAAGGTTGCATTAATATTTGGATTGAGAACACAACAGGCTTTAAAAGGGATAATGAACTTGTAAAATGGTTTAGAGAAAATTATTATCACCTTGAACAGAACCCAAACATTGAAATTTTATGGAATAATACAGATTTCGGAGTTGGAGGAGTTGAATCTTAATGTCAAAAAAATCAGGTTTAATTAAAAAAGTTGGTGTAGCTGGTCTAATAAAAATAGCTTTAGTAGCTGCTATTTACATTGTTGCTACAGTTAGTTTTGGTGATCTTTCTTATGGTCCTATTCAAGCAAGACCATCAGAAATACTAAATTTCCTTGCATTTATAGACCCAATGTACATACCAGGACTTGTTCTTGGTTGCGCAATTTCTAATTTCTATAGTTTTGGAATTATTGACGTTTTTGTAGGAAGTTTTGCTACATTCCTTTCTACTTATTTAATGTATAAAACAAAGAATATGCTTTTAGCTTCATTATGGCCAGTATTAAACTGTATATTTGTAGCTCTTGAGTTATATTTCTTATTTGGACAACCAATAATCTATAACATGGCTACAATAGGAGCTGGAGAATTCTTTATAATGACAATTGTAGGATATCCTATATTTAGAGTATTATTTAAGAATAAAGCCTTTGTAAATGCTATTAAAATAGACAAGGATAATTCTACTTTTGATGAAAAACTTAAGGTAGTCCAAGGATAATTCTAAAAAAGTGGAACAGAATTAATATTTCTGTTCCACTTTTTTTAATATATTAAGCTTTCCTTTAGCTGTCCTTCTAATTCTTCACTAATATTTTTTACACTTACTACTTGTCCAAAATTATTAGTATAAATACCAATTTGAACATCAAAGACCTTTTTTCTTTTATGGAATGGACCAGTCTTTACTTCCATAGATTGAACACTACTTTGTTTTATAATTGTTGTTGTTTTTACTACACTTCCAGAGCTTCCAACTATAGTTGTTTCATTAAAACCTAGACTTGTATTCTTATAATTTATAAATCCTAATATAGTGTTAATAACTATTAAAGCTACTGCACCTGCAAAATAATATCCATTTAACTCTTTATAGTTAAATATTAAAAATGCAGTTACTGGACAAAGTAAAACAATATTTCTTTTTATTATAAATCTGCTTATAGCTCTTTTTGGAGGTTTATTCATCTCAATATTAGCTTCAAACTGTGGAAGGAGCTTTATAATTGTTTCCTCTAAGAATTTATTATTTGCTATAGGGAATAATACTGCCTTTTCGTTTTGCTCATCTCCATACCCTATTGTAACTGCCTCTAAGTTATATACATTAAGCATTTGTTGTAAAAATCCTTGTTTATATTTTAAAGCGTGAATTTTTTCTATAGGAATAGAATATTCTTTAGTTGTTATTGCTCCATATTTTATATAAATATTCTTTCCATCTGAACTTAGAGTAAAGTTATATAGTCTTATAGATTCGTAAACTATAAAAATTAAGCAAATTAATAAATAAGAGAACATAAATACTCCTATTAACCCTAAAATTATTAGCATCTTATCTTGCCCTAAAAGCTTATCAAAATTTATAGAACTTACAGCACTATCTAAAAATGAAGTTTCAAATATTTCATCTGCTTGTTGGATAAACTCTGTTATTACAAAGAATCCCCCAAATGCCCAAGCAAGCTTACCTTTAGTTAAAGCATATATCATTAACTCTTTAAATGTTATTGTTCTTTTTATAAGTTCTTTTCTCTCAAATGTTACTTCTTGTTCCTCTTCTGATTCTTCCTTTTTACTAACTAAGATTGCATTTTTTAAATCCTGTGCTTCAAGCTTTGTAATTTTAAGCTTAATTTCTTGCCCATCCTCAGTTGCTCCACTATCAACCTTTACAGTACAAATATCAAATAATCTATCTAACAATCCTATTCTAGTATCAACTGTGTTTATTTTATTAAATGGTATTTCTATTTTCTTTTTATTGATGACCCCTGTATTATATACAAGTTCCTCCCCATCAATATAAAAATTAGTTGTTACCCATTTTAACACACCAAATATAACACTTAAACCTAGAAAACCAACTACTATTAATAATCCATTATCCTTTAGATTTATTATTAACAGAATCGCTAAAAACATCATTTCAGATATACTTTTTGCAATTCCTCCAATAATGGATATCCAATGATTTCTTGTAGGCTCTTTAAACATTTTGCTCCACCTTCTCTTGTACCTTATTCTTTAAGTATCCGCTTATTTCTTCTGCCCTTTTAATATCAAGATTAGGTATTTTATGATTTCCTCCTGCTGTGCAAATTGTAACGTCTCCAAGAGCTAACATTCTATTAATTGGCCCCTGATTTACTTGTATATGCTGAACCCTTACAATTGGGATTACAACTCTTTTAATGAAGAAAATTCCCTCTGTAAATTCTATCTTGTCTTTAGTTATAGAATATGACCATTGCTTATATTCAAAATATGGGTAAACAAAGGTGTCTAATAGTAAGATTATCATTATTAACCCCATTCCTATATTAATAAATATACCAAAGTCATCTACAAATTCTGGTGATGCCTTTTTTTCTAATATTATTCTTCCAATTACAAATATAATCCCTGTAATTATTGTTGAAATCCCTCTTGCTATTAACCAAGATTTTTTCGATTTCTCATTTAGTTTTTCAAAATCCATTACTAATGTCCCCCGATAAATTTATAGTAATTAGATTATATGGTATATTTTGTACTAACTCAATAATTCTTACAGTAATTTAAAGAAATTTTAAGGTTGTATAGATTTTTTATTAATAAACTCTTCAATAACTGGCATTGTTATGTTAAGAAACTGACTAAAGGACACTATCACTTCTCCATCCCTTGCATTTTTCAAAGCAACTTCTAGTGCATCCTTTTCTTCTATATGAATCTCTATATTTTCTTTTGAAAAACCTTCATCAATTACCCCTTTATATAATAACCTTGCCGTTTCCCCAACCATTCTCTCTCTCTTATCCTCATGCTCCTTCACTATGATTTTGTCGCAATACCTTGATGCTATACTTCCAAGTTCAATAATATACTCATCCTTCCTATCTCCTGCAGCTGTTATTATTCCTGTTATTGATTTAGGCTTTAAGCCCTTTGCAATTTCAAATACCTCTTTAAAAGCCTCACTATTGTGACCATAATCTATTATTATGTTGATATTCCCAATAGATATAATATTTTGCCTTCCCTTATTAGTATCTAAATCACATTTTAATGTTTTTATTACATTTACTATTTCATTTATATTAGGATGAAACTGCTTTATTGACGCAATTGAAGCCATTATATTTCTTATATTACTTTTAGATAATCCAAAATGAGCAAACTCTAACTCTTTTATATTTACTAAATTTCTCTCTTCTCCATCTATATTATAAATCAATATATCATCCTTAACATATAGGGCCTCCCCATTGTTTTTTATATGATTTTTTATTAGATTATTTTTTTCATTATCAAATAAAATCAGTTTGTCCTTAGCATTAAATAAACTTACAATATTACTATCAGCTTTTATTACCATTATCCCATCATTTTTTAATCCCTCTTTAATTAATGCCTTTACTTCTCCAAGCTCCTGTAGGGTTTTAATTCCCTCTAAACCCATATGGTCCTCAGAAAGAGATGTAATTATTCCTGCTATCGCATTTTTAAAGCCTAAACCTTTTTTAATTATTCCACCCCTTGCAGTCTCTAACACTGCTACATCAACTGATTTATCTTTAAGAACTTCTAATGCACTAAAATACCCTGTAGTATCCCCAATTCTAATATTTTTATCCCCAATATAAATACCTCCAGTTGATGATAATCCACAATTATACCCTAACTTTAATAACACCTTGTGGATTAATCTTGAGGTTGTTGTTTTTCCGTTTGTTCCTGTTATTGATATTATTGGTATATCGAAATTATTTTTTAGGTTTACCTTCTCATTAGAGCCTATTACCCTTGAGTTTTTCCCATACCCTATTTGAAGGGTATTATCTTCGTTTAATATATATGGTATTTCTTTTAAGCTTAATTCTTCTCTTAGGGGATAGCTCCAATCCTCCTGTAATTTCAATGTTGCTTGTTCTACTATTGTATTAATTTCAAGATTATTTTTTATTGAGTTGATTATAAAAGTTGCTATCTGCTCCCTTTCATAACTTAGTAATGCTTCATCCTTGGTATGCTTAACTAGTTGTGCCTTTACATTTAATTTGTTACATATGCTTAAATAGTTATTTATATATTCTTCTAACTTTGTTCCTTTTATTTGAATTACGTTTGGTATTTTAGTTATATTTTTTTCTGCTAATATTCTTATTTTTGTTATCGGCATTTATACCACGCTACTTCCTCTTAAAGTTATTTTGTAACGCTTATTATTTTTTTCCAACACCACTCTTTTTATACTATAATATTTTGTATTTATATAAAAATGGGTTTAGTGAATATATAATATAACCACTAAACCCTTTATAGACATGTTTATAAGTATATTAAAATAAAATTAAATTCTTTCTCAAGTTACATTTGGTCTAATAACGCCTTTGCATTAAATATTCCTAATATAACAGTGTTCATAACAATAAAAACTTTTTTCATACTTTAATCTCTCCTTACAGAAAATAGCTTATCCAATCTATTTGCTTTTATCCATTTTGACTTTAAAATTTTATTGGAATAAGTACTATACTTCTATTGTAAAAGAAAGATATTAATAATTTATATCTTAAATCTTAATTAATTCTTACTATTTTTATATAAGAAAAAGAGGATTCTGTCCTTGAATCCTCTCTTTCTTATCCTATTGTGTTTTGTGTCCTATATTGTTAATCCTATTGAAGAGTAACCTAATTATCTATATGAAGTCCTATGTAATAAACTTCATTAAAAAAGCCTTTCCTTGTTTCAAGAAAGGTTTCAAATGAATAAAACCGTACACCTTGCTTCGACAGTAGCTAATAAGCGTTACCTATGTAGTTAGCTCAAGCCAGATTAATCCACGGCACATGGAAGACACCACTTATCGCTGCTTTCTTCCGAACCTGACGAGGTTCATGGGCTTCCATTGCGTGGGACCCGACTATCAACACCACTTGCATAGGGCAGACCTTACACACTAAAGCCTCTGCAAGGAATTCAATCCTGCTATAGCGGATTGCAGGTTACAGGGCACCGCTGACTCCCCATCTAGTACGGCCTATGGCGGAGTGATAAGGAATTGCACCTTTGGTAGAGTTATCTCTACTCACGCTTCGTAAGTAATATAAAATTACTTCAAGACTCTACTCCATATTAGCCATTATATTAATAGTCTTTATTAAATATTACTATTTAATAAAAGGTAAATTAAGTATAATAATTATATTTAATTTACCCACTTATAATATCATATAAACTTTTAAAAGACAATACCTATATATAATCACTACAAGTTATTTATTCTCACTTCCTAATAAGAATCCTATACTTCCTCCGATTAAGTCCCTAAATTGAGATATTGTAACTATTGACCCTTCCTTTATTAATCCAAAATTTATCCCTATTATTAAGCATAGAAGAGTGATTACGCATATTGCAATTGCTACACCATTTTGTAGGTTTGTATTGCATATATGTGTCTTTTCTATCTCTTTTTCATCTTGCTCTAGGGTTTTTATTAGCTTACTTTGACTTTCTATACAAACATCTTTATCTTCACTTTTTAATATTTCATCTAATATTTCTAATTTTACTTCAGTTGTACTATTGTTTTTTTTAGTATCTATTTTCATTAAAAAATTTGAGCTTAGAAAATATCCAAATATGCTAGCAACACTAGTTCTAACTATAATATTTACTGCTGTATAATCTTCAGCTGTTGAAACTTCTGAATACAGGTTATATATACATTGCATAATTAAAATTACCATTATTAAAATAAGGCCCTTATCTCTAAACGTTATTTGCTTCCAACATTGCTTTATTTTCTTCAAAATATTAAATTTAAAAAATTTCATATTTATCATCCCCACTGGTTTTGTATACTTTTCCTATAATATAATTATATTATTAATAGTTATGTTTTGTTACAACAATTGAACATATATGAAAAAAAGAAGTGACTTCATTTGAATTCACTTCTTTTAATAATGGCGGAGAGAAGGGGATTTGAACCCCTGATAGAGTTGCCCCTATACACGCTTTCCAGGCGTGCTCCTTCGGCCACTCGGACATCTCTCCATATAAATATATATATTTATTTTCTTATTAAATATTCCTAACTTAGAATACTTTCTCATTCTATCATAAATGTAAATACACTTCAATAAAAAATTGAAGTGCATCTAATTTAATAATTATCTACTATTAATATAGTCAATCCATTTCTCAATAAACACATAAACTTCTTCTTTATTAAGCTCATTTAGCATCTCATGACGCCCTTCTTCATAAAGCTTAATAGATGTGTTTTTGATTCCAAGTCTCTTATATTGTTCATATAACCTTTTAACAGACTTTCCATTCTTCCCAACAGGGTCCTTATCTCCTGACATAACAAGTATATCAATATCTTTTCTTATTTCCTTAAGCCTATCTTCCTTATAAAGCTTACATAATCCATTAAATAAATTATAATAGAAATTTATAGATGGAACAAAAGCACAAAACTTATCATTAGCATATAATTCAACTTCTCTTTCATCCCTAGATAACCAATCAAACTTACTCTTAGGATTCTTAATATTCTTGTTATATCCACCAAAAGCTAATTTATCTATTAATCTTGCCTTCTTTCTATCATCAAAAAGCATTTTTTGAATACAAGCCACTAATTTTCCAGCCTTTATATCTATTCCATCCTGTTTAGCTGACCCTGAAAAAATGATTCCATCAATTTCATTAGAATACCTAATTAAATATTCTTGAGCTATAAATGACCCAAAGCTATGTCCTAATATATATAACGGTAAACCACCATACTCACCCTTAATAAAATCACTAATTTCTTTCTCATCTTGAACAATCCTATTAAATCCATCATGACCTAAATATCCAAGACCCTCAGGGCTTGAAGTATTTCCATGTCCCCTATGGTCATCCCCAACAACAACATATCCATTAATATTAAGGAATTTAGCAAACTCATCATATCTACCAATATGCTCTACCATACCATGAAATATTTGAACAATCCCCTTTGGATTATTGACATCTTCCCATATGTTGATATAAATATCATCTCCATTTGAAGCCTTTAAAAACATCTCTCTTTTTTTATTCATAAACATTCACCTATTTCTTTTTTCTAATTGCTTTATAAACTAAGATTCCTCCTACAATAATCATTGCCAAGCTTACAATTTGAGCAATTCTAAGACCAAAGAACATTAAACTATCAGTTCTAAGCCCTTCTATAAAGAATCTACCTACAGAATAAAGAATCATATAACTTCCTAAAACTATCCCCTTTTGATTATCCTTCTTCTTATACAGAATTACAACCAATATTGCACAAATTAAGAAATTCCAAAGTGATTCATATAAAAATGTCGGATGATAGTATTGTCCATTTATAAACATTCCATCTTGTATGAATTGCGGGAAATTACTTATAAACTCTTTTGATACTGGTCCTCCATGAGCTTCACTGTTCATGAAGTTCCCCCATCTTCCAACCCCTTGAGCTAATATAATAGCTGGTGCTGCTAAATCCAAATAATCTAACATGTTTACTTTTTTAATCTTTGTAAATATATATACAGCAATAAATGCTCCTATTAGTCCTCCATGAATAGCTAGTCCACCTTGTCTAATATTTAATATTTGATCTAAATGGTCCTTATAATAGCTCCATTCAAAGATTACA
>JBOFVP010000259.1:0-1654 GCA_051653165.1 Clostridium sp. | reverse complement strand
AAATGGATTATATCTATACACTATTGTGTTTTCAGCTATGCTTGAATCCCCTGTCATTGTTTCTGTCTTAACTAAACCTAAATTATTATAGGTATATTGAGAGATATTTCCATTACCATCTTTGATTGATTTTACATTTCCAACATAATCGAATTCCTTTGATTCAATTACCTTTGTTGTTCCATTTTCAACAACTTCTGTATCTGCTACATCATCAAAAATATTAAGCTTATACCTTATTGATCCTAGGTTTCTCTGCTCAACTAAAACTCTTCCTGTTTTTACATTATCAATAACAACTTGTGTGTTATCATATCCATATTTGATTTCCTCATCACTATACTTAATAGAAGTTAATTCTCCTTGGAAATCATATTGATATTTAGTTCCTACAGCATTATTGAACCTACTAGTTATAGAGTCACCTGTTGATTTACTGTATTGCTCTCCATCAACTTCTTTTATTACCCTACCATCTTTATTGTAACTGTGTGCTGAAATTACTTCTTTTTGAAGCTTTCCACTTTTCTCATCTATAAATTCTTTTTCCTTTACAATTAGATTATCCTTTATATAGTAATAATAATTTGTTTTATTAATAGTTTTTCTTTCAACAGTTACTAAATCAAATATATCTATTACTCCATCACTATTTAAATCATAAATGGCTAGATAATCTGGTGAAGAAGGCTTTGCATTATATCTTTGAGATACTGCAGTTCTTAAATATGCCTTATCAACTGAATTTTCTTCCCATATAACTCTACCCTGTCTATCATATCCATAATTTATAGTATCTCCAGATGTTGATTTACTTATTAAATTTAAATTTGAATCGTAATTAAAGTAGGTATCAACCCCTGTCTTTCCAATTTCTTTTATAATTTTATTACTAGTGTTATATTCTTTAGATATTGATTCTTGTACAATATATCCCGCACCAGTATTAGTTGAAATTTTTTCACTATTTACATTTCCCATTTGATCATAAGTAAGTTCTTTTTTTCTACTATTTTTATTATTATTTACTATTTCATTTTCGTAAGTCTCTTCACTTATTAATTCACTATTTAAATTGAACTCCTTTAATCTAATAATACTTGTTACTCCTGAAACATCACTTTCTGATGTCCCCAAATCTGACTTATCAACTGGTAAAGTTTCAGTAATCGTGTATAACACACCTGGAGTTGTTTTATACTTCTCATAATTAAAACTCCAATTTTTATTGATTACAGTTCCTTCATCAACAGTTAATTTTTCTGAATTTTTATTTCCTTCGATATCATAATCATATTCTATTTTCCTACCTTGTTTCTTATCATTTACTTCATATAATTCAGATTTCAACTTTCCATTAGAGTAATATTCATTTTTCTTTTGAAGCATCTTTTTAGGCTTTTCACCTTTTTTTACAAAATCTACCCCAACAGCTTCTGTTTTTGACCTTCCAAGTTGATCATAATTATATTCCTTATATTCATATATAACATTATTATTATCACTTAATTTCTTAATATATTCTGTTTTTACTAATCCTAATTCATTATAACTATATTCATTACTTGAATTTTGATTAGTAAACTTATTATCATCACTAATTATTACATTAGCTCTAGTTTCCTCTTTTGATAATAGATTCCCTACTTTATCA
>JBOFVP010000258.1:0-15797 GCA_051653165.1 Clostridium sp. | reverse complement strand
AACTACAGCATATTCAACAAAGTTTTTTGATACAATTCCATTAGGAAGTACCTATATAGCAAATACCTTTGTTGTAAATGGAGTAACAAAACCCTCTTCAACATTTACTCCTCCATCAGGATATTTACTTGGTACAATAGCTGCCGGTGCAAGAAATACAATAACCTTCCAAGTATCTGCAGTTTCAGTTCCATCTGATAATTTAATTAGAAATACATCAGGTATTAATTATGTCTATAGACTTACTACTTCACTAACATTACCTATTAACGGGTATTCTAATGAAGTAAATACCTCATTAAATTTTGTAGATTTATCAGGAATTAAAAAGTCTGTTGATAAAAGCTATGCTACCATAAACTCTACCATAGCCTACACAATAGTAATCCCAAATAACGGAAACACTACCGCTTATGACTGTACCTTCCTAGATACTCTACCTAATGGGGTAACCTATGAAAATAATACATTAACTGTAAATGGAAATCCTGTAAGTGGATCACCTAGCAATATATCTTTAGGAAATATTCCAGCTGGTGGGGTTGTTACAATAAGCTATGTAGTTTTAATCAATTAAATTAAAGTGGGTATAATGGAGTAAGATTTTATTTAATACTTACTCCATTATACCCACTTTATTAATTCATCATATTTTTATCTCATAGCTACCTGTCGCTAATAGTAACTTTATAATCGATCCACACATCTGATTCTTTAATACCTTCTTCCCCACAAAAATAACAGATTGCAGGATATATTGTAGGCATTGAATCATTGGTATATCTAAAATCCTTATTATATTTATAAAGCCTTATATCTTTTGAAATTACTCTATTATCCATATATATATCACTAATTATACCATCCAATTTATAAGGAAGAGATGTAATATTAACTATTTTAATAAGATTATCATTAGATACCCTTTCAAATTCATTTATAAGGAGAACCCACCCATTATTTATACTCTCATCTCCTATTCTATCTAATGCAAAATTCAAAATATCACAATTATTACGTACGTTATTATTATAATAAAAATATTTTACTTCAAGTAAATTCTCTAAAAACTCTTTATCTTCACTTTTAAATTCTTCCGATGAAATAATTATCTTTTTACATTTAATATAACGCAATGAATATAAAAACTTTTTATTATGGAGTTCTTTACTATTATAAATAATACAAATAGTTAAGTTTATATTATCCCTTTGTAATCCACATTCTTCACTAAGTATAAAGTTATTTATATCTGCTTCTAAATCATCATAATATAATAAATTATTCTCAGGATAGGTATTAATATTAGAGGTGGTAGCTTTATATATATTCAATATGTTCTTTGATAACTTAAATTTTTTTAATCCATATGCTGCTAATGCTCCTAAATAATGAAAATCCTTAAAATCTGAAAAAATAACTTTAAATTTATCATAAATACATAATGAAGCTTCAAATCTATTACAATTTATATATATTCTTTGAAGGTTTAATAATAAGTATGGAATAAATATTTCAACTTTACTAAAGTCATATAACTCTACTGCATATTCATAGCACTTAATTGCTTCATCCATTTTATTAACTCTAACTAGCTCATTTCCATAAGTATAATAATAGTAACTATCCTTTTCATGAGTAAAATTTTCAAGTAAATAAATATTTCTAGTACTTTTTTCATTATGGTCATATAAACTAGGATCGTATCCATAATGAAAAATTTTCAGTTTACTATCAAAAAAATTTGGAGATTTAATGGCTTTAATTATAGAGGGAAGCACCTGTTCATGTATATTTCTTTCAAACCTAAATTCCTTTAAGTTTTTAAAACATCTAAAAACACTTGCAGTTGAAATTGTCTTCCCATCTATAATATTACTAATTCTAAAATAAACTCCATGGCATTCATCATGTTCTTCAAGATACTTTTTTAATAAATACCCAGATTCCTTGTCTAACTCTTCATCTCCATCTAAAAACAGTATATAATCTCCTGTTGCATATTCTAATGTTAAATTTCTAAGTTTAGAAAAATCATTGTTAAAGTTAGTTTTATAAATTTTATTTGTGAACTCTTTAGCAATTTCTATGGTTTTATCCGTAGAACCACTATCAACTACTATTATTTCATCACATATTCCTTCTATACTTTTTAAACAATTTCTTATATTCTTTTCCTCATTTTTTGTAATTATGCAAAGACTTAACTTCATAATACATAGTCTCCCTTATAAAAATATTTAACAATTCTTTAGTTTACTATTATATAGACACCAATATTATTTATATAATCCCTACCATTGCTAACACTCCCACCTCTACAGGTGGGAGTTAAGCACTGCTACGCGCCTAGATAAGTTCTTCTAAGCATCAGATGGTGTAATGTTAAAATTCACAAACTTCACCTGATGCTAAGAATCACTTGATATTGGTGTCTAAGCTTAATTTATTATAATGTCAAAAGTAATTGTAATTACTTGTAAAGGGGTAATACTTCCAATATTAATACCAGATTGTGGATTTATACCAAATTGAGTAATACCATTTACCTTTAAACTATTAGGTACAAAGGTTGTTCCATTTGGTATTGTATCTATAAACAATAAACTGTCACCATTTATATTACCAGTATTAACAATAGTAACAGTATATGTTAATGTTATTGAGTTTGTTGCATATACTTTATCAACACTTTTCAATACATTAATATTAATATATGCAATTCCTGTTACTACAGTGTTTGTAGCTGTTAATACAGGAATAGTAACTCCAGCTATACTCATATCTCCTTTAAAATTCCCTTGGTTTATAATTGGATTTATTGTATCATTATTTACAATTATCTCATAGGTTATTGTTGATACACCTCCAACTAAAATTCCATTTGGTAGAGTCATTAATGACGCATTATAAGAAAACGGAGTTCCATCTTGATTTAAGCTACTTGGCACAAGTGTTGCATTACTTGGTATGGTGTCTATGAAATTTATATTAGAAGCATTTAAGGAGCCTGTATTACTTAAAACTATTGTATAAGTTATAGTATCTCCTACTGATACAAATGTACTACTAACAGCTTTAGAGGATGTTAACTTTGCATCAATAATTGTTGTGGTTACAGAGTTACTCATTGCCTCTGTGGCAACAATGGTTGTACCATCAGGTGTAAATGTATAAAATAAATATGCATCATTTATATATTCGGTATTTACAGTTGCCAATGGATCTATTGCTGCATTAAAAGTTATTGTGTAAGTTTGAATAATTGGTAAATCTGGAACTGTAATTCCTGAAGTTATATTCCCTGAGTAACTTGCTCCATTTAATGTTAAGGAATTATCTACAAAGGTTAGCCCTGAAGGAAGAGTATCTATTAAGAAAATATTATTAGCTGTAACTGATCCCACATTAGAAAATACAAGTGTATATTTAATTGTATCCCCAGCACTAGTGTATGGTTTATCTACATATTTTTTAACTGGATTTAATGTTGCTGCATTTAAGGCTGTAATAACTCCTAAAAAGGATACTCCAGCCCAATCTGTACTATTTTGTTGAGTTAAAATAGCTTGAGTTGTAGTATTGGTTAAAATATTACTATTTGATATTAGTGTTTGATCCGCATATAACCCATGTTGACTTAGTGTTTTAGTTATAAGGGACCCCATTGTTTGAAGAGCTGTTCCTGTATAATCAACATACTCACTATTCATAAAATCATTTGCTGGATTAAATGGACCGGATAGCTTCACCCCATTTAATAGTAAGCTATCTCCAATACCTGAATCTCCCTGAACACTTGTTAAAAATATCTTAGTATTAACAGGTCCCGTAACTGGAACAACAAGATTAGAAATTGTTATTGTTGTGTTAAACCCTGTTGCTGCATAGTTCAAGTTTACATTTCTATATGGAAATATACTATTTGAATAAAGAATAAAGATTCCCCATCCTCCTAATCCAGTTATTCCTGAATAGGGACCAGTTGGAACTGATGTTAATACATATCTACCATATTGATTATCCTGCATAATAGAGGTTATATCTGCTCCATTTGTAAACTGCCACCAATTTGAAGTTTGGCTAAAAGTTAAATGATATATTGTATCTGGTGTTATTGTAAACTTATTTCCATCTGGTTTTTCTAGATATACATTTGGAAGTGCATTAATATTTTCATAAGGTGGAGGGGTTGTCATTGATGGATGATAGGCTGTTGCATAAACTAAATAAGCTTTTTCAACCTTTGAATTAGTTGGGATTAATGCAGGATTTGGATTCCAATATCCCCATCCCCCAGTATTATTATTAAAAGTATTAAATACAGATCCATAATTTATTGGGTTTGTTGAAATTACTGTTCCTCCAACAGTTGTAAATGGACAAACAACTCTTAAAGTATCTGTGGTAAGAGGAGTTCCAAAAAAACCTATATCTCCCCTCATATTTTTATTTACAATATTGTAAATTGCCATATAATATCCTCCTTGTATAATTTAAAATCCCAAGTATAAAGACTTTATTTCATTATATGAATAGTAATTATAATTGTTAATTCCATCCTATATCTATATTGTATAGTACTGTTATCTTACCATTTACCCTTTTTTTAACCTTCAATAAACTCCTTCTAATGCAACTTAATTTATAATACTTTTAGGATATATGATATGGTTACATAATTACCTACTGCAATAGTATTTAATAATATACTAGGTAATGATTGGGTTGATATTGTATTGTTAATCATTAGAGAGTTTGATATAAATACTGTGCCATTTGGAATAGTATCAATAAACTCACAATTAAATAAATCTACGTTCCCTGAATTTAAAATGCTTACAGTATAACTTATTGTATTTCCAGAAGTAGTATACTCACTACTAACATACTTATTAATAATAGGATTAGAATAGCTTATAGTAGTAACTACACTATTACTAATCTTAGTAAATGGAGTTGTTGAGCTGTTTACAAAGAGAGAATAATTTAAATTTGAGCTATTGACTATACTTCCAACTGTAGCTCCAACTACTGCATTAAATGTAATTGTGCTTAAAGAGTTTCCAGGTAAAGTATAGATTAATACTGGTGATGATAATGAGGGTATATTATAATTAACTCCATTTACTTCAAGGGAATTTGCCACGTAATTAACGCTTGATGGTAATGTATCTATAAAATAGGTGTTTAATAGTGGGAGTATAGATTGAGAATTGTCAACAATTATAGAATAGGTTAAGGTATCTCCTAAAGATGCGAAGTCCGTGTTTACAGTCTTAACAATTGTTACTGTATCTTCAAAAATTGTAGAAATAACTTCATTTGAATACTGGCTATCAACAATTGTTGGAAGAGATGAAATAGAAACAAAACTGTAATCTAAAAGCATTTTATTTGGAATTGTTGTACCAATATTTACTCCATTATTAACTGTAACTTGATATACAATGGTTGCAACTCCATTAATTCCTATATCAGGAATTGTTATGCCATTTGATAGATCTCCACTAGTGATAACTCCATTTACAAATAATGAATTTGGTACATATGTTACAGTATTTGGAATTGTATCATATATAGTGTTTCGAATAGAAGATGCTGTTCCTGAATTATTTATTGTTACTGTGTAGGTCAATGTATCTCCTGAATAAGTTAATACCTTATCTACTGTCTTTAGCAATGTGTTATTTGCAGAATTTACATCAATTTCTAAGCCCACTGCACCTACAACATATGCATCACCACTACTTCTTAAATAAATATTAACTGATGTTATATTATTAGTTAATCCTGAAGAGGCATCTATTTCAGTAACATCATAATAAGCCCTATCTCCTTGAGATAATGTTCCTCCAACTGGAACATTTGCATTTCCCCAAGTTCCTGTGGTATCTAATATACCTTGATAATTATTAACCTGTGATGCAAAGAAGTTATTTGGAGGGTTATTTGGTCCACTTAATATTGCAGATGTAGCTAGAGTTTGTCCCATTTGAAGTGAATCCCCTGATTGATTTGAATTTCCTCCTGATGAAGAAACCACAATACGCCCATGAACTGGGCCAGAAGTTGGTGTTGCAAAGCCAGATACTGAAAAATTTGTATTCTGATAGTTGAAAACGCTCCATATATTAAAATTTCTATATGGCTCTGTACTATCCTTATAAACTAGTATTAATGCATACCCTGAACCACTGCCCCCTATGTTAAAGGGGATACTATTCACAGTATACTTCCCATTACCACCCTGTTTCACTATTGTAGTTGCATCAAAGGTATTGCTATAATTAGAACCATCTGTTTGTCCTGTAGCAGCAAGGGGTGTTATAGCTGATGTTATGCTATTAGGATCAGTAATTGTAAATGCTATAGCAGTATTTGCCCCTGGTATTAATCCTACCCATGTTAACTCTGCTCTTACTAAGGTTCCACTTTGTGGAATAGTAACAAAAATAGAATTTGAGTCTGAGGTATATACTGTTGTGCTTCCTCCATTTGGTGGAGGTATTATTGCGGTTGTTAATTTATCAACATTTACACCAGAACTACATAAAGATAAAGCATTTCCAACAACTCTCATTGCACCTTTAATAGTGTCAGAATATCTATTTATAACGGCCATCTCTTATCACTCCTCACCATGGCGTTTGTAAAATATAACCAATTTGTTTTATTATTTATTATATGTAACCCTTAATAATAAGTTCTTATAATTGAAAGAGTGTTCAAACTATAGAAAAATAAGTATTACATACTAGTATATAGAGGAGCTTTTTAATATGTCACCATATAATTTTTACACTCATATTATATATTAGCTATATTTTTATATGAAAGGAGTAGTTATGGCTATTTTAAATATTTTTAATGAGGACTTAAGGTGCACTTTAGGGTTTTTTGGAACTCCTCTAGGGACAAACGCAATAAATACAACTATTTCACCCTATACTGATAAGGGTGGTACTGTAATATCTACTAATCCTAATAGTGCTGGCTCTGTGTTTTCATCATGGAGTTCAGTTACTGGTGGATGGTCTAATTGGAATCCATCACCATCAATAATACCTCCTACGGCAAAGGTTAAATATGCCTTCCTAGTTTGGTCAACTGCTTATTGGCCAACACCTATAACTACACCCCCCTATGAGCAACTGGGAAACTTACCCTCTGTTGTTTTAACTAAACCTGATGGAACATCAATTCCTGTTGCTCCTAATCCAACATATCACCAAACAAGCACACTTGCTGGAAATTGGTGGCAGTACACAAATGGAGCAGATATAACATCAATAATGCAGGATAATCAATATGGTAAGTATACTGTAACAGGTATTCCAACAGGAGCTTATTCTACAGCTAATGGACTTGGAGGATGGGGACTTTATATTCTTTATACTGATAATTATCTTCCATACAATAATGTTAACTTAAATGTATGTGCTACTGGCTTTAATAATACTGTTACAATTTCAAATTTAATGTTACCTATAACAGGACCAGTTAGTATTGGAATATATTTATCTTCTGTACAAGGAGATAAGGGCTACGCTGATTCTCTGTTATTAAATGGAGTTAAATTATCTGGTCCTTTTAATCCTCCAAATGATTTTATGAATGATAAATATGTTGATTATACAGGACTTGCACTTCAAACAATAGGATCACTTTTAGATCAAAATGCAGGATTAAGTCAATATGGCTACTATGCCGATCAAACCTATATTTCTAATAATAATATTTTAACAAATACAACAACTGATATTGTATTATACCAAGATAACTCTAAAGATTGGGCTGGAATTTCTTTTTGGGGAATTATTACAGCTCTAAACTCTGCATTAATAATAAATAAAAAATATGTAAATAAGGATTATGCAACTCCTGGAGATACTATTATTTATACCCTTGAATATACCAATACAGGCTCAACTCAAACCCTTAACACAGTTGTTATTGATACACTACCTAGTGATCTAACCTTTATTCCTAATTCTATTTTCATTAACTCAATTCCACTTAGTGGAAATATTACTGAAGGAATTACATTACCTAATATACAACCTCTCCAAACCTTAACATTATCCTTTTCAGCCCAAGTTAGTCCTTTAACTAAAACCCCATCTGAAAAATTAAATTCAGCCTTCGTTAGTTATGATTTTCTTCCTGGAGGCACAACACTTGTTAATTTTAATGCTTCAACAAATATTGTTACTACTACTATAATATCAGTTACATTAGCTGCAACAAAGTATGTAGATAAATCTAGCTCCTCAATTGGTGATGTTATAACCTATACTTTTGTTCTTGTAAATACTGGCTCATTAGCTCAAACCAATATAAACTTTTTTGATACATTGCCAACTACCGTATCACTAATACCAAATTCCTTAAATCAAGATGGAATTCCTTTTTCTTATAGCACATCTGGTATGATCTTACCTAAAGATGTGCTCCCGAATACCTTCTCAACTATTACTTTCCAAGTAGAAGTCTTAGATGATTCAATTAATCCTATTACAAACTTTGGAACCTTTATAGGTAGTAGTACAATTAGTAATTTAACCTTAACTACAACAGCTCCATCAAATACTGTTGTAACTTCATTAAGTAGACTTACAATAGAATCACAAAAATACGTTGATAAAGAGGTTGTTAAAACAGGTGAAGCTGTACTATATACCCTAACCTTTACAAATACAGGTAATATTCAGGCTAATAATCTTGTTTTTATAGATACACTTCCAACTGGTGCAGTTTTTATTAATAATACCCTAACCCTTAATGGAGCTTTACTTTCTGGGGCTAATCCAAACCTTGGAGTTCCACTTGGAGCTATTAAACCTAGCGAAACAATTACAATAACATTCAAAGCCACTTTAAGTTAAATAAACTTAAAAATTTTAAAAAAGGAGGATTAGTAATGGCAATTTATAATCTATTCAATGAAGACCTTAGAGCAGAAATAGGATTTTTTGGTACTCCTTTAACAACTAATGCTTTAACAGTTATTATGCCTTATACAAATGCTGGTGGTTCAGTAATATCTAACAGCCCCCTATCCTATGGCTCAACTACTTCAACTTGGGGTTCTAAAACAGGAGCATGGGTAAATTGGACTCCATCATCTTCAATTATCCCCTCTTCAGCTAAGGTCACTTATGCCTTCTTAGTATGGTCATCGGTTTATTACCCTGGCCTTACACCACCCTATGAAGTAATTACTACCCTTCCAAATATTATTTTTACTAAGCCTGATGGTAGTAATACTCCAATTGTTGCAAATCCATTATATTTTCAAACCTTTTCTGCTTCTAACAACTGGTATCAATACACTAAAGGTGCTGATATAACCTCCCTTATGCTAGATAATCAACATGGAAAATATATGGTTACTAATGTTCCAGCTGGCAACTATGGAGGGTCTAATGGTATTGCCTCTTGGGGTGTTTATATACTTTACCAGGATGAATCTTTTCTTTATAGAAATGTTAATTTAAATGTTGCTGCCACTGGATTTAATCAAACCCTCACAATTACTAACTTAGTAGTACCAATAACTGGTCCTGTAAACTGTAAGATATTCTTAAGCAGTGTTCAAGGAGATTTAGGGTATCCTGATTCATTATTATTAAATGGACAAAAAATCAGTGGCCCTTTTAATCCTATTAATGACTTTATGAATGATAAGTTTGTTGATTATACTGGATTAGCACTTCAAACAATTGGCTCTCTTTTAAACCAAAATATAGGCTTAAGCCAATATGGTTATTATGCAGATCAAACCTTAATATCAAATAATACTATCTTAACTAACACTACTACCACTGTTACAATTACACAAGTTAATAGTGGTGACTGGGCTGGTATATCCTTTTTAGGAGTAATGACGGCACTTAACTCTGCAACCTTAAATCCTGCTCATAAAAATGTTGATAAAAATTATGCCTTGCCAGGTGATACAATAACTTATACCTTAACTTTCACAAATGTTGGTTCTGTTAATACAATGGATACCTTTATAATAGATACTCTTCCAAATAATTTAACTCTTAATCCAAATTCCCTTACCTTAAATTCCTTACCCTACAATGGAGATATAACACAAGGGATAACTCTCCCTGATATTAATCCTAACAGTACAATAACGTTATCCTTTTCTGCTACTGTAAACTTAAATACCCAAACACCAACACAACTTAATAATACAAGCTATATAGCATATAACTTTTTCCCTTCTGCTTTAACTCTTGTAAATACAAGTCTATACACAAACTACGTAACTACAACTATAATTTCTGTATCTTTAGTAGCTACTAAATATGTGGATAAGCTATATTCATCACCTGGAGATACCTTAACCTATACCATAACACTTAATAATTTAAGTTCCCAAGCTATTTATCAAATACAGTTACTTGACACTTTATCTAATAATCTATCTCCTATTTTAAATAGCTTTAAGCAGGACAGTACTCCTTTTAGTTACTCTACTTCTCTTATGACATTACCAAATGTAATTTTATCTAATAATATTTCTACAATTACCTATCAAGCAGTTATTACTAATAGAAGTGTTAATCCAATTCCAAATATATCAACTGTTGTTGCCTTATCATCTATAAGTAATTTGATTTATTCTACTAGTGGTCAAACTAATGTTGTAAATACCTATCTTCCATTTGTTGATCTTACTATTATAAAATCCGTTGATCATTTTTATGCTTCTCCTTCTACTACTTTAACCTATACAGTTACAATTGTTAATAATGGTAATACTCCTGCATTTAACTTATACTTTCATGATACAATTCCAAATGGAGTATCCTTTATACCGAATTCATTTACACTAGATGGCGTAACTCTTCCTGGAGTTAATCCACAAACTGCTACTAATATTGGTTCTATTAACCCAAACAACACCATAACCATTACCTTTCAAGTTGTTGTAAATTGATTCACCCAAACTTTAATCTAACTTGTAACTTAGAATCACTTGATAAAAAGAACCCTACCATGCAAGAGTATCACTTCTCCTGTACAGTAGGGTTCTTTTACTTACCTTTTTTAATTTTAAGAGAAAGTGAAGAGTTTTGGTTAAAAATTGTAGAGTTTCTTTTCAACCTACACTCTTCTCTTCTCTTTTCTATCCTGTTACTAGAACCTTAAAAGTTATTGTTGCGGCACCATTTGAGAGAATAGTTCCTATATTAAATCCTGTCACTGGATCTACTCCAGGTTTTGAGATTCCATTAACAATAACTGAGTTTGGTACAAATATACTTCCATTTGCTATTGTATCACTAAAGAATACATTAGTTGCAGGTACATTACCCTTATTTGGAAGCACAATTGTATAAGTGATAGTGTCCCCTATATCAGCATATTTAAGACTTGATACCTTAGTAGCCTTAGAAAAGTCAATATAGTTTACTTGGGTGAATACTGTATTTGAAGTATTTCTAACACATTTTCTAGTCATGCAACTCCCCCTCCTTACACATTGTAGCAGTATGAAACATCTGCATTATTTGGCATTGGGTTTGGTTCTGGCACTGTTACAACTGATACCTTAAAGGTTACTGTTCTAACTTGTCCTGGTGCAACTACTCCAACATTTATTCCTGTTAATGGATCACTATTTTGAGGTACTCCATCAACAGTTGCGGAACCTGTAACAAATGATGATCCTTGTGGGATTGTATCATATAAAACAGTGTTATTTGCATTTACTGTACCTGTATTCTTAAGAGCTACTGTATAAGTGACAATTCCACCTAAACCTGTGAAGTTCTTATCTACAGATTTAACTAATCCTCCACCCTTAACATCAATAATAGCAGTGTTTACAGGGATTGTAACAGTATTTCCTCCATCAGTACTTCCAGCACCACCTGGTATAGCTGGGTCTACTGTATACTTGTAAGAAACACTTGGAGTGTTAACAACAGCCTTAGATGGTGGAACTGATACAACCATTACCTTAAATGTTACAGTTGTTGTAGCCTTTGGTGCTATATTACCTACAGCTACTCCAACACTTGGATTAACTCCAAGTTGTGGTGCTCCATTAACCTCAACTGAATCTGTTACGAAGGTTGTTCCTTGTGGTATTGTATCTTTAATTACAACATTTTCAGCAGGAACATTACCATTGTTAGTTAATACTAAACTATAGGTTACTGTATCTCCAATATCTGCAACCATTGGGCTAGCTGATTTTAATACTCCAGAGCCTCCTGGTTTTCCAGGTCCATTTGGTGTTCCAATTACTGCATAGTTAATTTGAGTCTTAACTATACTTGAAGCATCTATTCCACCTCTTGGTGGTTTAGTAGGATCTACAACATAGTTGTAAGAAGTTACAGCTTGGTTTTGAATTGGATTTGGACTTGGTATTGTTAATACTAGTACCTTAAAGCTTATTGCAACTGTTTGATTTGGTGCTACACTTCCTAGTGAAATTCCACCAGCAGGATTAGCTCCTGGCTTAGCTACTCCATTTACTGTTACAGAGTCTTGTACAAAGCTTGTTCCACTTGGAATTGTATCTACAAAGTTAACATTGTTAGCTGAAGTATTTCCATAATTAGTTAATGTGATTGTATAAGTTACCACATCACCAATTGTTGCATATTCATTATCAACAGTCTTAACTGTTCCTTGCTTACCATTAATATTTCCAAAGCTTGCTGTTACAACTGGAAGTGTATTTAGATTTGTTACACTTGTTGTTGTTATAGCTGGAAGACTTGGGTCCTTAATATAGCTGTAGCTTATATCTGCTTGGTTCTTAAGCATTGCTGGTTCAGGAGTTGGAAGACAAGTTACCTTAACTTGATATTGAATATCTGTTGTTGCTCCAACTGGAATTGTTCCAACATGAATTCCTGTAACTGGACTTTCTGATGAAGAGGCACCATTAATTGTTACAGAGTTCATTATAAATGATGAACAGGTTGGAATTGTATCCTTAACTAATACATTAAACACTGGTTGGTTTCCACCATTAAATAGTGAAATTGTATAGGTTACTACATCACCAATATCAACAACTGTTTGGTCACTAACCTTTGATCCACCATTGTTTGCACCTGGTGTTCCTGGAGGGCCAACTAACTCTCCTTGGCTAATGGTTGTTGTATTAATATTAGATGTTCCTGTTCCACCACGTCCATTTGGAACTGATGGGTCAACAGTAAAGGTGTAGCTTGAATTAATTTGATTCTTAATTGCTCCTGGGTTTGGAATACTTAAAACAAGTGCCTTAAAGGTTACAGATGTTGTTTGTCCTGCATTAACAGTTCCAACTAAAATACCTGTTTCAATATTTTGACCTGGTTTAGCCACTCCATTTACAGTTACAGAGTTAAGAACAAATGATACTTCTTGTGGTAGAGTATCTTGAATTATTAAATTATTTGCAGCAACGTTACCGTTGTTTGGAATTAATACAGTATAGGTTATAATATCACCCTTAGCTACATAGCTTGGTGTTGATGATTTACTCATTTGAGATATATCAACGTACCTTACTGGTGTAGTTGTTGTTGGTGATGGATTTGTTGTTGTTACAACTCTTCCTGGTTCTGGACTATAGCTGTATGAAACATTCGCTTGGTTTAATACTGGATTTGGATTCGGAACAGTATAAACCTTAGCATTAAATGTTATAGTTACAGTTTGATTTGGTGCTACTGTTGAAACTAAAATTCCAACTGTTGGGTTAGCTGCTGGAATAATTGAACCATTAATCTTAACAGATCCATTTACAAATACAACACCATTTTGTAGAGTATCAAATACTTGTACATTTGTTGCATTAATTGATCCAGTATTTCTTAATACAACTGAATAAGTGATTGTATCTCCAATTGTTACATATGAAGGAGTTGCTGACTTAGTTAATCCTCCATCATTTGGTGAAATTGTAGCTGTATTTACTGGTACAGTTACTGTTGTTCCACCACCTGTAGCTGGTACTGCTGGTCCATTTGGATCAACGTGATAGCTAAAGTTAACTATTGGTGTATCTGTTAATACCTTTGAAGGTGGTAATGATACAACAAGTGCTTTAAAGGTAATTGTTCTTGTTACATTAGGCGCTATATTTCCAAGGGCAACTCCAACTTGTGGATCTGCTGATGGTTGGATTACACCATCCACTGTTACAGAACCAATTACGAAGGTTGATCCTACTGGAATAGTATCGCTAACAACTACATTTTCAGCTGGAACATTTCCACTGTTTTCAACAACCATTGTATAGGTTATTGTGTCTCCAATGTCTGCAATCTTAGGATTTGCAGATTTTAATACTCCTGAACCGTTTGGATCTCCTGGATTAACTGGTTTTCCAATTATTGCAGTATTAATTTGTGAAGAGGTTACATTACTTCCATCTGTCTTTCCACGTCCATTTGGTACTGATGGATCAACAGTGTAAGTGTAGCTCATCAATGCTTGATTTAATACTGGGTTTGGAGTTGGTGTTGTGAGAACTAGAACCTTAAATGAAAGTGTTACAAGTTGTTGTGGTGCTACTGTTCCTAAATTAATTCCACCTGAAGGATTAGCTGTTCCATTAGAAGTTCCATTAATAATTACAGAACCTGGTACAAATGCTGTTCCTTGAGGAATTGTATCTTGGAATACTGTGTTATTAGTTGAAGTATTTCCAAGGTTAGTAATATTAAAGCTATAGGTTATTACATCTCCCACTGCTGCAAAGCTCTTATCAGCAGTTTTAACTACACCATTTTCTCCATTTATATTATATCCAGCTGTAGTTACAGGAATTGATGATAGGTTTGTTGGTCCTGTTACAGTAGTTTCTGGTAAGCTTGGGTCTGTAATAAAGCTATAAGTGATATCAGCTTGATTCTTAAGAGTTGCAGGAGCTGGTGTTGGTAGGCAAGTTACCTTTAGCTTATATGCAACAATTGCAGTTGAGCCAGATGGTATTGTTCCAACAAATAATCCAGAACCATTAAATGGTGAACTTGAATTAGCTACTCCATTAACTGTTACTGAACCTGAAACTAAAGTTGTACAAGTTGGAAGTGTATCTTTAACTATAACTTTAATAGCTGGTACATTTCCTGTATTCTTCATTGTGATTGTATAAGATACCACATCCCCAATATCAATATTAGTTGGAGTTCCAACCTTACTTCCAGTGTTATTAGCACCTGGAGTACCTGGAGGTCCTACTAAGCTTGCATTAGTTACTGATACTTGATTAATATTAGATGTTGCTCCTCCACCTCTTCCATCTGGGTTAGATGGATCAACTGTAAAGGTGTAGCTTGAGGTTACTTGGTTTAGAAGTTTTCCTGAAGCTGGTATTGATACAACAACTACTTGGTACTTAACAACTGAACTGCTTCCTGCATTAACTGTTCCGATATTTATTCCACTTTGTGGATTAGCCCCTGGTGTATTAACTCCATTAATTGAAACGGAATTGTTAACAAAGGTTGAACCTGTTGGAATTGTATCCTTAAGAACTACATTATTTGCATCTACATTTCCATTGTTTGGAACATTAACTGTATAGGTTACTGTATCTCCTACCTTAGCATAGCCTGCATTTGATGATTTACTCATTGCATTCATGTCTACATAGTTGATTTGACCTGTTGTTATAGATGTTGGATTAACAATTGTTACAGTAGTTCCTGGTGCTGGGCTATAAACATAGCTTACATTTGCTTGGTTTAGTATTGGGTTAACAGTTGGTACTGTTACAACTACAACCTTAAAGCTTACAGTGTAAACTGCATTTGGTGCTACTG
>JBOFVP010000257.1:0-1616 GCA_051653165.1 Clostridium sp. | reverse complement strand
CTCCTGAAAATGCTTTAAAGCAAATAAGGGAAAAAGAGTATGTGCAAAAGTTTCGACAAGAGTATAAGGGAAGAAAAGTACTTGGAGTGGCTATTTGTTATGATTCTGAAAGTAAGGAACATAGCTGTATAATAGAGGAAATATAGGTGAAGAGAAGAGTGGTGGAGGAAACTCACAGAGTTTCTTTAAATTTGGATTAAAAAAGGACTTTGGTGAGCTCACCACACTCTACTACTTTTTACTCCATAAAGAGTTATTAAATACCACGACATGTGTCGTGGTATTTAATAACTCTTATTTCTTTTTTACTGGAATCCAAACTTCACTATAATAATTATCATCTGAAATTCCACTTTCATACTCACTTGGGTCACTATACATCTCTATATTATAGCCAGCAGCAATCTCATAATCACTACAATTAGGTAACCATTCTGAGAATATCTTCTTATTAATTTCTTGAATTGATGATGAGCCTACTCCATAGCAAGGGAAAACTGCCCAAGTAAACTTAGGAATTGTTTTAACAACATATCCTTCTAAATTTTCCTTTTCTTTAGAATAATCCTCAGCAATAAGGTACTCAAACTCATTGCCACCCATTTCAACGTCAATATTAACACCATACATTCCACATATATCCTTTAACTTTCCTTGTGAAATATGCTCATTCCAAAAAGTAGGTACTTCAGTGAATGCTGACTCATACTTAAATTTCTTATAAGCTCCTATAACCTTAAACTCATCTTTTTCAACTATCTTATAATCCATAATATAACCACCTTCCAATGAAAATTTAATTTTAAGGGCAACAAAGGATTTTATCATTGCACCCTCTTTACGAACGGCAGTTGGTGTAACTCCATGGAATCTTGTAAAGGCTTTAGTAAAGCTATCTGGTGAATCATATCCATATTTTATTGCTATGTCTATTATTTTTTCATTAGTAGATAAAACTTCACTGCCGGCAAGTGCAAGTCTTCTTCTCTTAATGTATTCACTTAAAGAATAGCCACATAGCATTCCAAATCCCTTCTGAAAATAGAAGGGCGAAATATTTACCTTATCTGCAATTTCTTTTATAGATAAATTATTAGTAATGTTTTCTTCAATATAAGAAATAGCTTCTCTAATACTTTCAATCCATTCCATAAATGTTACCTCCTCTACAACTCGTTAATCTAATCTTATCATCATGAATGGTTCTTATCCCGACTTTTTAAGCTTACTTTTGTCCTAATATTAACATATGAAAAATTTATTGTAAATCAAGTGCTTCTTAGCAATGGTAGCTATTAGATAAAATATAATGAAAGTAGTATAGGATTAATACCTTATATTATGTCTTTAATAATCAAGGATATTATTAATAAGTTTTACTTAATATATTGAAGTGATATGAATAATTTATTATAATTATGCTAAGACTTAAACTAAATATGAAAAAGCTTTAAGGGTATTATGAATGAGCAAAACTTTAAAAGAATTAAATTTAGAAGATGACTTTTTATTTGCAAAGGTTATGACAGATAAGGATGTTTGTAGGGAATTATTAGAAAAGCTATTGAATATTAAGATAAAGAAGGTAACAGTACCAGAAGACCAAAAAACAATTA
>JBOFVP010000256.1:0-8031 GCA_051653165.1 Clostridium sp. | reverse complement strand
CTCAAGGTAAAACTACAGGGGCAATGTTAGCAGTTTCATTAATAGGTAATCCTAGTAGTAAAGGAAAAGGTTTAGGCAGGTCTTGGAATGGTACATCAAATGCAATAATCAATTCTTTAGGAGGAAATTATGGAGTACCAATTATACTAGATGAACTTTCAATGACTAAAGAGAAAGAGTTAACTAGTGAAATTTACACTATTGCTAATGGTAAGGATAAAGCAAGATTGACTGACTCTATTACTCAGAGAAAACAGGGTGATTGGGCTACTACAATAATTTCAACTGGTGAACAATCATTACTTGAAAGGACTAATAAAAATGCTGGATTATCTATAAGAGCTATTGAATTTGCAAATATTCAATGGACTAAGTCAGCAGAAAATTCAGAAGCAATTAAAGAAGCGTGTCTGAGAAACTATGGTGGAGGAGCTGAACCAATAGTAGATTACATAACCAGTATAAAAGAGGAAGGAGTACAAGCGTTAATTAGCAAATGGCGAGAAAGGTTAAATGATGCAATAGAAGACAGTAACTTCAAGCAAAGAATATCCAACAAGTTAGCAGTAATACTTGCAACTGGTGAAATTGTAAAAAATGCAATTAGAATAAACTTGAATTTAGATGAAATACTTAATTTTTTAGTTAAGAATGAGGAGCAAAACATGCTTCAAAGAGACATTGGAATGAGGTCATTCAATCAGATAGTTCAGAAAGTGATTGAAAACAAAGGATATTTCAAGATAAATAACTGTACTACACAAAATACTATATGTTGGGGAATTATCAACTCTAAAGAAGATTACCATGAAGTGATAATACTGAAAAATATCCTTGAAAAGAATCTAAAGGAGCTAGGATATGGAGATTCGAAGGTAATAATCAAAGAGTGGAAGAATAGCAATCTATTACATGCTGAAAAGGATAGAAGTTCAAAGAGAGTAAGAATGTTCTCAGATGACGAGATGGAGCTTAGAAAAAAATCATTAGGAAAAGATGATGTACCAAGTAAGGCTGAAGATACAGCGTATATTTTGAAAATACCTAGAGAATACCTAGATGATTACTTACTAAGTAATTAGATTATACCCGTAAAACCCGTAAAACCGTAAAAAAGAAAAGGTATATAAAAAATAATGGTTCAATACATAGTATATGAAAATATAATGAGTACCTATTCAAAATAACGGAATTACGGGAGTGACGGGAGGATAAAAGAAGCATTACGAAAAAATAAGTTGAGGGGGTGAAATCTATGGATTGTGATAAGAAGGTGAATGAAATAGTTGATGCAATTACTGAAATTATAATTCAACACATATCAGTAAATAAAGAAGTAGAAACGAGTGATGAAGATGAAAACCTACAAGTTGCATAGTGAAGATAATGAAAAATACATAAGCAATAAATGGTAAATACAGTAAATTAATAAAAAGAAGATGAAGGAGTAATAAAGATGAAAGAAAGAGAAATGAAAAGGGTTGAACAGTTGATTGAAAGAGGAGAAGGAAAGCATAGGTATGGAGGAAAACAAGCTTTAGTGAGATTATCAATAGAAACATATACTGAAAACTTAGCAGAATTATGTGAAAATCTTAAAAAATTACCTATTGTTCCAACGATGATATTAAAGAATCATAATAGAGTTACTATAGATTGGTGGGCTAAAAATAATCAGATAATTTTTGGAAAGGATAATTATGTTAAGGTAATCAAAGAGTTTTTAAATTATGTAGAAGAGATAGGATTTGATAAATGGATGTTTGATTCAGGTTGTTTAGATGATTGTTTACCATTTGATTTAAATCATTTACACAATAATTTAATGGTGATAGTTAATCCAAATTTTACAGTAGAAAACTTTAATAATAATGGAGATATAGAAATTGAAATAGATGGTTATTAAACGGGTTGATAGCAAGTAAACGGAAAGGTATTCAGAAGTGGGTATCTTTCTCATAAATATAATGTAATAAAAGAATAAGTTAAGTATATATTATAATTTTGATAGAACTATAAAATAATTAGGAGTAATGGAGGTAGTTAAAATGGGATATACCAATTTAATGAATGGATTAGATGGAGAAAGAATAATAGAAAATGTTGCTATATATTGTAGGGTCAGTACGCCAGAGCAAGCGGAAGAAGGTTATAGTGTAGATGAGCAAGAAAGACTACTTAGAGAATGGTGTGAAAGGATGAACTATAAAGTCTATAAGTGTTATGCTGACAGAGGTATTAGTGGAAAAGATATTAAGAGTAGACCATCTTTAAAAGAGTTACTTAGTGATGCAGAGGAAAAGAAGTTTGATATGGTTATATCTTGGAAGATTAACCGTATAAGTAGAAAACTTGAAGATGTATTAAAGATAGTTAATCTTCTAGAGAACAACAATATTTCCTTTAAGTCATATTCAGAACCATTTGAAACTAATACTCCAGCTGGAAAAATGCAATTCCAAATGATGGCATTAATTGGAGAATTTGAAAGAGGGACTATAGCTCAAAATGTTAAAATGGCAATGTGTGCCAAGGCAAAATCTGGAGAATGGTGTGGTGGGCGAGTTCTAGGATATGATTTAGTTCAAATGGAAAAGAAACCAGGAGCTAAGAGAACTAAAACTAAACTTGTTATAAATGAAAGGGAAGCAGAATCTATTAGATTTATTTTCAGTGAATATGGTAATGGAAAAGGGTACAAGGCTATAACTAATCAACTGAATAAGCTTGGTCATAAAACTAAGTTAGGTAATAACTTCTCAGTAGGTTCAATTCCAGAGATACTTAAAAATCCTGTATATATAGGAAAGGTTAGATATAATGTAAGGCAAAACTGGTCAGAAAAAAGAAGAAGAAACATCAATGCTAATCCAATAATAACAGATGGAATACATGAAGCAATAATCGATGAAAGATTATGGGACAAGGTACACGCTGTAATGGGTACTAAGAAAGGAAAACCAGCTAGAGTTCATGAGGGACAATTTCCACTAACAGGAATACTAAGATGTCCTAAGTGTGGAGCAGGTATGGTTATATCAAGAACTACGAACAAATTGGCAGATGGTACTAAGAAAAGAATAGCTTACTATGCTTGTGGTAATTGGAAGAATAAAGGCACATCAGTATGTAATAGTAATTCTATTAGAGCAGAAAAGGCTAATGAGTATGTATTTAATAAGCTGTCTGAACTATTAACTAATGAAAAAATGGTTAAATCAATAGTTAAAAATGTTAATAATGAAAGAGTTAGAAAGGTAAGTCCAGCAAAGAAGGAGTTATTAAAGGTAGATATTGAGCTTGAAAAGCTAGATAAGAAAAGAGCTAAGATATTTGAAGCATATGAAGATGAAATAATAACTAAGGAAGAGTTTAGAGAAAGAAAGGAAGAATTAACTCAAAGAGTTAAGGTTTTAGAGGAAGAAAAAGCTCCATTGTTAGTAACTCTTTCAGATGATGTTAATGAAGAACTACCATATGAGCTAATTAAAAGCGTTTTAGAAAACTTTAGTAAGGTCTTAACTGAAAGCTCAACAAGAGAGCAACAGAAAAAATTGTTACATATGATAATATCAGAAATAACAGTTAATGAGCTAAGGGAAATTGATTCAATCAAGATTAATTTAGATGATAACTTAATAAACTATCTAAGTAATGAAGAAGGTGTATCTATTAAAGGTACGCCTTCTTCATTTATTTTAAGAAATATTGGCATAAAGACTCTGAATTTAAATATAGCTATATAGGTAGATTAATTTAATAACAAGAATATAAGTACAATATTGTGTCAAAGATAAAAATAGTGAATATTATAACATATAAATTTATGTAAAATTATTGAAAAAAGATAAATGGAGTGATATAATGAAGCCATCAGTAATAGACTATAATGAATATAAATTTAGAAAAGGGGGGAAAGGCATGTGTATTGGAACTATATTGCAAGAACGTATGGATTACTTTAAAATTTCTAAAGAGAGATTAAGTGAAGAAGCACTTGTTGATATGGAAGAATTGAATATGATAATAAGCAATGATATATCATATGATAAAATTGATGAGATTACCTTAGAGTTTATTTCGCAGGTGTTGTATTGTAAGCCACAATATTTTATTGATAAAACAACAAGAAATAAAGATTTAGTCAATGCTTGCTATAATAGAGGAAAATCTACCCCTAAATCTAATAAAGTTAAAGGTATATTACAAAGTTTCACAGAAGATTTAGCATTTTTATGCGAGTTGCAAGCTGAGTAAAAGGGGAGAGACTTTTAGTGGATAGTAAAATTATAGAAGAAGCAAGAAGGTTTCTAGGAATAGAGGGATATTCAGGAAACCTTTTTAATTTATTCAAGAATACTGAAAAAGTAATAAAAGAGAAGAAAGTTATTTTATTTAAAGAGGATATTGATAAGCTATCTGGTTTTATTGGATATAGTAGTGGGTATACAATAATATGTATAAACAATAGGAGAAATATTGGACATCAAAACTTCACTCTGGCACATGAGTTAGGACATAAATTTTTGCATATAGGAATAAGCAAATCTGATACAGACCCTGAAAGTTCAGGAGGAGATAAAGAAGAGTATGAAGCTAATTGTTTTGCTAAAGAGTTGTTGTATCCCCAAAAATATGTTGATAAAGATATTGAATATGTAATGGAAGAACAGTTACTTTTAAAACAAAATTGGAGTAAACTAGCAGAGTATATAAATGTTTTATGTTGTAGATACTGTACTAGTTTTAGTTTTACTTTTAATAGATTATTAGAAAATCAATTTGAAAGTTATCAAGATAGAAAAGCATTCTATAAAACATTTAAGAAAAAAGAAGTTGGAAAATTTGATAATAGATTTCCAGAAACAGCATTTATGTATAATGTTAAAGAGGGTCATGAATTTTATAAAGCTTACTATGAACCTTATGATTATATGAAGAAGTTAGTTAATAGTCTAATCGATGAATGTGAACTTGGTGTTGAAACCGGAGGAGCAATGGTTGAAAGGTATAGGGAGCTGGAGGGGTAGAATTTGATTTATTTAAAAGATACTTGTGTACTTATAAAAAAATTCGATACATCCGAATTAATAAGAGTTTCAAGTATGTATAAAGATACTAATGATGTTTTTGCATTAACTGATATAATAATAGATGAATTATATCCAGGAAAATCAGTTAATGAATATGATGCTGAAAAGTCAAAAAACTTATTAGCTGGTATAAAGGTATTAGAAAATTCTCGATTACTTGAAACTTATTCAGTAAAGGATAAAGGAAAGTATAAAGAGAATTTTGACAAAATTAGAAGAGCATTTTATGGGCATTTAAAAGACCCTAATTTTGTAAGACAAGCATTAGTAAGAGGAGAAATAACAAAAGAGCAATTTAGAAATAGAAGTTATATATATAAAGATTATGGCGAGTGTTCATGTATTGCAGTAGCAATTGAAAATCCTAAAGAAATATCTATAGTATCAAATGATAAGGGAAGAATATTTTTAAAACCTAATATAAACTTGTTCAAAAAGTATAGAGAATCAGATAGTATTCAAGTATTTAATTATGAAGAATGGAAAAAGAACATTAGTAGTATAACTAATGTTGAGAAAGATGCTTAAACCGTACAATAGTGTACGGTTTTTTTATAAGTAAAAACCTCACTTAGTACCGATACGGAGAACCGTACCATAAATAAATGAGGTTTTTGCCTTAACCATTGATATAACTTGGTTAAGGCTATTTTTATAGTTAAAAATACCGTATCATAAGTAAGTTTGTATTTACAAAATATGTTATTATAAATATAGTAATATATTTAAAATGAAAGGTAAGTAGCAATTTATTGCTTAGTTTATTTGAAGTGGAAAAAGTTTATATCATTATCCGTAGCAAATTTGTTTTCATTCAAGGGGAGGATTGCATGAAGAATGATTTAATTAATTATATTTTTAAAGATATACCTTCATATGCAGAGTGGGGTATTATTGAAAAAATAAATAAAGGTTGGTCTAAAGATAAAAAGTACTATATAAAGAATATTTCAGGGGAAGAATTATTACTTCGTCTTTCAGACTTTAAATTTTATGAAATAAAGAAAAAAGAATTTGATAGTATGAAGGAAGTATATAAATTAGGAATAAATATGTCTAAACCTATCTCTTTTGGGGTATGTGGTGATGGAAAATATGTATATTCACTTTTATCTTGGATAAAAGGTAAATCAGTAAATCAGGTTGTGAAAGAACTTAGCTATGAAGAACAATATAGGTTAGGCGTAGAAGCAGGGAAAATACTGAAAAAAATGCATAGTATTAAAGCTCCCATTGGACAAGAAGATTGGGGAGAGAGGATGGTTAAAAAAATAAACAATCATCTAATTAAATATAAAGAGTGTGGTATTAAACTTTCAAATGATGAATTTGCCATTAAGCATATTACTAAAAATCTACATTTACTAAAGGGGCGTTCTCAAAAATATCAGCATGGGGATTTTCATATAGGCAACCTTATAATTACACCAGATAAAGAGTTAGGGGTAATTGATTTTAATCGTTGGGATTATGGAGACACTATTGAGGAGTTTTATAAAATGGTATTATTCAGCAGAGAACTTAGTGTCCAGTTTTCAAAAGGTCAAATTAATGGATATTTTGATAACAATATTCCCAATGATTTTTTTGATATATTATCTTTGTATGTAGCAGATGTAATATTATTTTCAATAGTTTGGGCAATTCCATTTGGTAAAGAGGATGTAGATGGAATGATAAAACGTGCTGAAATGATATTAGATGATTATGACAATTTTAACTTAGTTATTCCTAAATGGTTTGAGGATGCGTTGAAAGGTAGGTAAATTTCAATTTGTAGGGCAGATAAGTATTAAAAAATTATTTATGTTTATTTTTTATAAAAATTTGATATAATATAAATAAGAAATGAAGATAATAAAAAAGTAGAGATGAAAATATACTGGTAATATGTTTTCACACTCTACTAATATACAATTCTAGTTGCTTAGGCAACTGGTATCACTAGAATTTTTAGTAATAAAAATAGTAGCTTCCAAATTGCGAGAGGGGCTACTATTTTTTTGATATTTTATCTATAAGTAACACTATGAATGTTAATAGTGCTAATAAAAATAATCCACCAGTAAATAGTAACATTAAAACGTCATTACTCATTATGTATCACCTCCCTTCATAGAAGAGGTAAGTGATACCAGTAGCCCACTTTTAGCTATAAAATTGTACTTTAGAATTATACCAAAAGTGATGCTCCAAATTTTATATTTGGCAAGCAGAACTTTCACCTAGGAACGTATGTGAGTAGGTGTTTCCTTAATAGAATATATACACAAGAATAAAATGGTAAAATCTCATTTAGAGATGTTACGGAGAACCGTATCAAAAGTGATGCTCAAAAACTTGTTTTTTGTTAGCAGAACTTTCACAGAGTGCAAATAAGTGAGGTTTATAGCCTTAACCATTTATATGACTTGGTTAAGATTATTTTTATTGTTAAAAATAACTATCATAAGTAAGATGAAATTTACAAATTATGTTATAATGAGTTTGAAGTGAAAGGTAAATAGGATTTTGTATAGGAGATAGATAAATGAATTGGTTAAATGCATATGGGCTAATTATTATGATAGTAATTATGATACCAAATATTATATTTGCGAAAAAGGAACAAAATTTTGAAAGTAAATACAATAACAAGATAGTAGAAATTGTTGAGCAGGTAGGAAGATTTGGGTCAATGGGGTTAATGCTTTTTAATATATCAGTGTTAGAATTTGGTTATTGGTCATATAATTATAACTTATAATAATAATAGATAAATTAATTGGTTTGAATTTCAATTTGTAGAGATGTTAAATATAAAAAAATTAGTAGCATCCAATTGCAGTCGGGACTACTATTTTTTTGAGATTTTTTCTATAAGAATCACTTGATAAGTAATATGAATAATCCAAAGATATTTTAATTATCTTTGGATTATTTAATACCATACTATAAA
>JBOFVP010000255.1:0-99967 GCA_051653165.1 Clostridium sp. | reverse complement strand
TTCATTCCCTTCTTTATCCATACCTATTGGATCTTGAAGATATACTTCACTTTTCTGTTTCTTCTTATTCCTTAATAACATTAATATCTCATTTTCTATACATCTAGATGCATAAGTTGCAAGCCTTGTCCCTTTCGATGAATCAAATGTATCGATTGCTTTTATCAACCCTACTGTTCCGATTGATATTAGTTCATCAATTTCTCTATAGGGAAATGAATATTTTTTAACTATATGAGCAACTAATCTTAAATTTCTTTCAATTAATACATTTTTAGCTTGCTTATCTCCATCACGCAATTTTTTAAGATACTCCTCTTCCTCCTTTTCGTCAAGAGGAGTAGGGAAAGTACTAGTATTTGTAACATATCCTGTTAAACATAGAGTATTACATATAAATTCAATAAAGTTAGTAATAGCTAACATACCTTCCTCCTTACATTTTGATATTATCTTTACAAGTTTAATTGCTTTTTTAATCTTCCTTAAAATTCTATTTATTAAAAGTTGATTCTATGAATGATTTTAAAAAATTAATAGACTGCCATCAAGTGTGAACAGTCTATTTTATGCAATAATTTCTAAAATTGTACTTAATTATTTATTTTTTCTCATTTAACATTTTTACTATGTCCCTAAAAATTGGTGCAGCACTATCCCCTCCAGCAACCTCTTCTTGAGATGGTATCATTACACACATTGTATATTCAATATTATTAACACTGAAAAATCCTATAAACCATCCATGGTCACTACCTGCTCTATACTCAGCAGTACCAGTTTTCCCACCAATATCAACTCCATAAACATTCGCCTTAATCCCTGTTCCCGTTCTAACCACCTCTCTCATGGCATTTTTAACCAATTTAGAGGTTACTTCTGAGAATTCCCTTTTACTTTCAGTTTCATATTTTTTTAATACATTATCATTTATATCAACCAATTCATCAATTATATATGGCTTAACATAAACACCATTATTAACAACGGAGTTTATTGCACCTACCATTTGTAATGGCGTTACATTGAAACTTTGACCAATAGAAATATTATTCATACCATCCTCTAAAATAGTTGGCTGTGCTCCAATTGCTTCCGTTGCGCCATTCTGTTGCATATTTAATACTCTATTGAATAAACCTACTTCTCCTGAATATCTTAATAGTTTACTCTTTCCTATTGTATTTCCTAATTGCGCAAATATAGTATTACAAGATTTAGTTAACGCCTCTTGCGCATTTAAATAGCCATGTTCTCTCCCCTTACACAAACTACCATTACAAAAGTACTTTTGATTAACATTTACTTTACCTTCTTCTATTGCCGATGCTAATGTAACTACCTTAAAAACTGATCCTGGTTCATAACCTAACCCTTCCATTCCTAAATTTATATTAGGTTGACTTTCATCTTTTTGAACCATGGCCTTTATTTTACCTGTTTTACTTTCAATTAAGGTTACTCCTATATTATTAAATTTAGCATACTCTTCTTTTTCAAAAATCTTTCTTATTTCTGCTTGTATATCACTATTTATTGTAAGTTTTATACCTTTGTTATTTTCTATTGATGCAAGTGATGCGTTTGAATATATTGCTCTTTCATCTAACATAAAATCCATTTTTGGTATTTTATTATCTCTTAACTCATTATTTAATTCTTCTTGTAGTGTTCCCTTAATAATATTATCATCTGAAATATTCCCAATTATAGACCCAATCTCCCAAGCATTTTTACTATCCTTTTCATCATATACATATGTGTATATTCCCTTTAAAGTTTTTAGAGTATTAATTTTATTATAAGTGTCCTCTGAAATATTATAATAGCTTTTACCACCTGTTTTTATAATTTCAGAAAAGTTAAAATTATTGTCTTCTGATTTCATAATATAATTAAATGCCATTAATTCTTGAATACTTTCTTCATAATTATTTAAACTAAACGGTTTACTATCTATTACTAACTTGTACTTCTTATTATATTTCAACATATCTTTCCCATTCTCATCTATTACACTATACTTTATTTCACTTATGATTTCACTTTGATGATTTTGGTATTGACTAATAACTTTCTCTGTAGGATTCAGCTGTAAATAACTTAATCTAAGGGATAAAATTAAAAATAAAATAATAAAAAAAGCTATTGCTCCACGTATTCTATTTAATCTTTTCCTTTTTTGAAGTATAAAAATATAAAACACCTCCCTTTAGCTAAATTCTAGCCAAATTGGAGATGTTTTATTCAAATTACTTTAATATATCTTTAATCTTTGATACTAGTATATCTATTGCTACTTTATTATGTCCACCCTCTGGAACTATTATATCTGCATGTCTTTTACTTGGTTCTGTAAATTGCATATGCATAGGTCTTACAACAGATAAGTATTGTTCAACAACAGAATCTACAGTTCTACCTCTTTCATGTATGTCTCTCACTAATCTTCTTAAAATTCTTATATCAGCATCAGTATCAACATAAACCTTAATATCTAGTAGTTCTCTTAATCTCTCATCCTCTAATATTAATATACCCTCTACTATTATTATATCTCTTGGTTCTACTCTTACCGTCTCTATTGATCTATTATGTTCTGCAAAATTGTATATTGGTTTTTCTATTCCTTCACCATTTATTAAACATTTTAGATGTTCTATAAGTAAATCAGTATCAAATGCTCTTGGATGGTCATAGTTAGTTTTAACTCTCTCTTCCATTGTTAAATGGCTTTGATCCTTATAATACATATCTTGTTGTATCATCGCTATACAACTTTCAGAAAAGCTTGAATATACCTCTTCTGCAATAGTACTTTTACCTGACCCTGTTCCTCCAGTTATTCCTAATAATATGGGTTTTTTCATAATTCATTCTCCTTACTTAACTTAAAGTCATTACATCTTTTGCTTTAATTAACATATCATTCTCTTTTAATGGAGTCTCTACCATTACATCAAAAATCATATGCGCTCTATTTGCAACGTTAGTTGTTTTATTATGTTCTACATCAAACATATTTTTTAATTCTACATCAAAATTAGGAGTTTGAGCTCTTAATACTTCTACTGTATCTCCTTCAAACACTCTATTCTTTTGTAAAACTCTCGCTATTTTAGTTTCTTCATCATAAGATTGTACTAATCCAACAATATCATGATCTCTTACGTATGATGCTTTTTCGTAGTTTTGCTCTCCCATCTTTCCAAAGAAGAAACCTGTATGATATTGTCTGTGGCTTATTCTTTGAAGTGTGTGCATCCACTCTTCCTTGAATTCATAATTTTCCGGATCTGCCATATATGCATCAACTGCTTCCCTATATGCTTTAACAACAGATGCAACATAAAACTCACTCTTCATTCTTCCTTCAATTTTAAATGAATAAATTCCACTTTCAATTAATTCTGGAATATGTTTTATCATACATAAATCTTTAGAGTTCATTATATATGTTCCATTATCATCTTCAATTACTGGATAATAAACACCTGGTCTTGTTTCCTCAACTAAATGATACTTATATCTACATGCATTAGAACAAATCCCCTTATTAGCATCTCTTCCTAACATATAGTTAGAGATTAAGCATCTACCTGAATATGCGATACACATTGATCCATGTACGAATGCTTCTATATCGCATCCTTCTGGAATATTTGATGTTATCCCTTTAATTTCTGTAAATGTTAGCTCTCTTGCAAGTACAATTCTTTTTACACCTTGCTCATACCAAAACTTTGTTGCCATCCAGTTAACTGTGTTGGCTTGAGTGCTTAAATGAATTTCTAAATCAGGTGCAATATTCTTAGCTGCAACTATTATAGATGGGTCTGCTACTATTATTGCATCTACACCAAGGTCAGCTAACCCCTTAATATATTCTTCTACTCCATTTAAATCATGATTTCTTGGGAATACATTCATCGTAACAAATAACTTTCTTCCTCTATCATGACAATACTTTACACCTTCCGCTATTTCTTCATTTGTAAAGTTATCGGAAAAGGCTCTAAGATTCAGCCTTCCTCCTCCTATATAAACTGCGTCTGCTCCAAAATCTACTGCTATCTTTAATTTTGATAGACTTCCTGCTGGTGCTAAAATTTCTGGTTTTCTCATTTTAATTACCTCCTTTTAGTCACTGCAATTCCATCCCCCATTGGTATTACAGATGTTATTAATTCTTCATCCCTTGAGACCATTTCAAGATATGTTCTCATTCTTTTAACTATTGTTATTTTTCTTCTTTTCACTAATTCGTCAGTGGCAACCATGCCTCTAAATAATACATTATCTGCAATAATTATACCATCTTTATTTAAAAGTCTTAAACAATGTGGTAAGAAGTGATTGTAGTGGCCCTTACCTGCGTCCATGAATATTAAGTCATATGGCTCATCAAGTTTTTCTAATATTTCTAAACAATCTCCCTCTTCAATTTTGATTTTATTAGAAAGGTTAAATCTTTCAAGATTTTCTTTTGCCATTCTAATCATATTTTCATCTCTCTCAATTGTTGTTATATGAGGCTCTGTTCCTGCTGCTTCATGCATTAAGATTGATGAAAAACCTACAGCTGTTCCAAGTTCTAATATTCTTAATGGCTTTTTCATATTAACCATAAATTCTAAGAATACACCAACTTCCTTTTGAACAATAGGCACTCCATTTTCTCTAGCAAAGTCTTCTATTTCTTTAAGAGTCCCTTTTCTATCAGAAATTAACCCTCTAATATACTCTTCCATGTAGTCATAAGTTATCTTACTCATCTTACCTCCAAATATTAATAACCAAATTCTATTTTCTTTCTATTATGTTCTTCTAATGTTTTTGAAAAAGAGTGTGACTTTTTGTCTGGTGATAATAAATAATAAAGATAGTCTGATGTCTCCGGAGTAATTGCTGCAATAATTGACTTAATCCCAGGAGATGCTATTGGTCCAATTGGCATTCCATTTATGAAATAGGTGTTATATGGTGAGTCTAACTCTAAATGTTTATATAATACCCTTTCTAAATGCTTTCCATGTGCATATATAACAGTTGCATCAATCTGTAACTTCATATTCTGTGCTATTCTATTTTGAATAACTGATGAAATCATTCTTCTATCTTCATCTATTTTAGATTCCTCTTCTATTAATGATGCTATAGTAATAACCCTTGTTATATCATCATCTTTAATAGTTATTCCTGTTTGCTTTTCTACTTCCTTCAAAGTATTTTTAAATTGCTCAAGCATTTTTTCAATTACATAATCAGGAGTTGCATTATTTTTAAACATATATGTTTCTGCTTGAAGATATCCCTCTAAGGCATATCTTGTTTTATCAGCATTTTTAATGAAAGATGGCACAGTATATGATTTCACTGCATTTAACCACTCTTCCTTAGTGAATAACCCTTTTTCCTCAAATACATCTCCCATTTGTTCAATAGTATATCCTTCTGGAATTGTAATTTTAATTTGATTTTTAGAAAAATCCTCTTTTTTTAACGTTTCTAATAACTCTTTTAAGGATGTATCACTATTTACACTATATGTTCCTGGAATAATATTCACATCTAAATCATTCAACTTAACATTTAATTTTATAAATTGAACATTCTTTATTATCCCCTCTTTTTTCAATCTATTAACTAAAGAATAAAAACCTTCCCCTTCATTAACAGTTATATTTATTTTCTCTTCTCCTTTACTACTTAAAGGATGCTTTGATGTATTATAATATGTAAACCCAATTCCTCCCATAGCTATTGTAGCAACTATGACTACTGTTCCTAGGATTATTTTCATTTTATTCTTATTCATAAAATCCCCCTATATACAAAAGTAAATAGCCAATTTTATTGGCTATTCACTTTATTATAATATATATGATTGATTTTTAAAACTACATTTTTTGAGTTTTTTATTATAAACCATACAAAAAATGATTATATGTTAATGATAATCGCTAATTACTTCTTGTTTCTGCTAATTATTCTTCTTCTTTCTCCACTATCTAAAACTTTCTTTCTCATTCTAATAGTTTGAGGAGTAACTTCTACTAATTCATCACTATTAATGAATTCTAATGAAGTTTCTAATGTCATTTGTAATGGTGGAACTAATTTTACTGCATCGTCTGAACCTGATGCTCTAGTATTAGTTAACTTCTTACCTTTACATACATTTATATCAATATCATCAGCTCTTGAAGAAACTCCAACTATCATTCCTTCATAAACAGGAACTCCAGCACCTATAAATAATGATCCTCTTTCTTGAGCATTGAATAATCCATAAGCTATAGCATCACCTTGTTCAAATGAAACAACCGATCCTCTACTTCTTCCTGGAATTTCACCTTTGTATTCAGCATAGCTATGGAATACGTGGTTCATTATACCGTTACCTTTAGTATCAGTCATGAATTCATTTCTGAATCCTATTAATCCTCTTGCAGGAATAACAAACTCTAATCTTGTGTATCCATTAACTGCTGATGTCATATTAACCATTTCAGCTTTTCTTGGCCCAAGTTTTTCCATTACAGGTCCCATGAACTCTTCTGGAACATCTATTGTTAAGTATTCCATTGGCTCAAGTTTCTTTCCATTTTCTTCTTTAAAGATAACGCTAGCTTTAGAAACTTGAAGTTCATATCCTTCTCTTCTCATTGTTTCAATTAAAACTGATAAGTGAAGTTCCCCTCTTCCTGAAACTTCATAACAATCAGGGCTAATTTCTCTTACTCTTAATGAAACGTTAGTTTCTAACTCTTTCATTAATCTATCTCTTAAATGTCTTGAAGTTATAAATTCTCCCTCTTTACCAGCAAAAGGTGAATCATTAACCATAAAGTTCATGCTTAATGTTGGCTCATCTATTTCTACAAATGGTAGCGCTTCTGGATTAGCAGCATCTGCAATTGTTTCTCCAATGTTAGCATCTGCAACACCACTTAGAGCAATTATATCTCCTAATGATGCTTCATCTGTTTCTACTCTTTGTAGTCCATTATAAACAAAAAGATTTGTTACTTTGTAGTTTGATACTGAACCATCTTTTCTAACTAATGCAATTGAACCGTTCTTCTTAACTTTTCCTCTATGGATTTTTCCGATTGCTATCTTTCCAACGAAAGCATTAGAATCTAATGTTGTTACAAGCATTTGGAATGGTCCTTCTATATCACCTTGTGGTGCTTCAACGTGCTCTATTATTTTTTCAAATAATGGAACCATATCTTCATTTGTATCTTCAACATTGTATCTTGCAAAACCATTTCTTGCTGAAGCATAAATAATTGGGAAGTCTAATTGTTCGTCATTAGCTCCTAATTCTAAGAATAATTCAAATACCTCATCAATAACTTCTTCTGGTCTAGCATCTGGCTTGTCTATTTTATTAATTACTACTATAGGTTTTAATCCTAACTCTAAAGCTTTCTTTAGAACGAATTTTGTTTGTGGCATTGGTCCTTCATATGAATCAACAACAAGAAGAACTGAGTCAACCATCTTAAGAACACGCTCAACTTCTCCTCCGAAATCAGCATGTCCTGGAGTATCAACAATGTTTATTTTTATATCGTTAAATACTACTGCTGTATTTTTTGAAAGAATTGTAATTCCTCTTTCTTTTTCTAAGTCATTAGAGTCCATTACTCTTTCTTCTACTTTTTCATTTGATCTGAAAACATTACTTTGTCTAAACATGGCATCAACTAATGTTGTCTTACCATGGTCAACGTGAGCTATTATTGCTATATTTCTAATATCTTCTCTTTTTATTACTTCCATTTGCTTTCCTCCGAAATTTTATTTGTGACATTTTTAGTTTGTCCTAGGTTTTTTTTATTATCCCTAAATTTTAAAAAGGTATTTTCCATTTTTTATTTAAAATCTGTATAAAATTCCTTTATGTAAACCTATAACTTTTATTTTCAAAAAGAAAATTGGGTACAATTGTACCCAATTTACATATCTTCATCAAAACTATTTTAAATATATTACTGAGAAATGTCAACCTTAATATTTTACACTTCCATGATTATTGGTAATATCATTGGTCTTCTCTTAGTCTTTTCATATAATAAATCTCTTAGTTCATCTCTTATTTTAGCCTTAATTGTTGCCCAATCTGTTATACTCTTCTCTTCGCAGTCACTTAGAACTTGTTTAACTCTATCTCTAGCATCATCCATTAGCCCTTCTGACTCTCTAACATATACAAATCCTCTAGAAATTATATCTGGACCTGCTACAACTGTTCCACTTTGTCTTTCCATTGTTACAACAACTGTTAATATTCCATCTTGTGATAGATGCTTTCTATCCCTTAATACAATATGTCCTACATCTCCAACACCCAATCCATCTACAAAAATTTGTCCTGATGGTACTATTCCAGTTTTTCTTACTGAAGTTCTAGTTACTTCTATTACATCACCAACTTCTGGAATTAAGAAATTACTCTCTGGTAATCCAACTTGAACTGCTAATTCACCATGTTGTTTTAAATGTCTATATTCACCATGAACTGGTATAAAATACTTTGGTTTAACTAAAGTTTGCATTAACTTTAATTCTTCTTCACACGCATGTCCCGATACATGAACCTGTGCACTTGAACCATATATCACTTCTGCACCTTTTTTAAACAATTGGTTTATAACTCTAGAAACTGTTTTCTCGTTTCCTGGAATAGGTGTAGCTGATAAAATAACTGTATCACCTTCCACTAAACTTAATTTTCTATGCTCTCCATTTGCCATTCTTGTTAGTGCTGACATAGGTTCACCTTGACTACCTGTTGTAATAACAACAATTTTATCTGCTGGATATTTATTTATGCTATCTATAGGTATTATTGTACCCTCTTCACATTCAATATATCCTAATTCTTTTGCCACCATCATAATATTTTCCATACTTCTTCCTGATACAGCAACCTTTTTTCCGAACCCTTGTGCAGCGGTTATTATTTGCTGTATTCTGTGAATATTAGATGCAAACGTAGCTATTATTATTCTTCCTTTTGCTCTTCCAAAATGTTTTTGAAGACTATCTCCAACCACTCTTTCTGATTGTGTATATCCAGCTTTTTCAACATTAGTTGAATCTGCCATTAATACTAAAACTCCCTTTTTACCAAGTTCTGCAAATCTTGCAAAATCCATTTGTTCTTTATCAATAGGAGTATAATCTACTTTAAAGTCTCCTGTATGCAATACTACCCCTAATGGTGTATGAACTGCAATAGCAACTGAATCTGCTATTGAATGGTTTGTCTTAATAAATTCAACTGATACTGAATTTAATTTTATAGTATCTTTAGGCTTAACCTTTATAAGTTCTGTAGTTGTTAATAATCCATGTTCTTTTAACTTAGATTCAACTATTCCTAATGTTAATTTTGTCCCATAAATAGGTACATTTAATTGTTTTAGGACATACGGTAGTGCACCAATATGGTCTTCATGTCCATGTGTTAAGAATATTCCTCTAACCTTATCCTTATTCTTAACAAGGTAACTAACATCAGGTATTACTATATCGATCCCAAACATATCATCATCTGGGAACTTTAATCCGCAATCAATTACAACAATATCATCCTTAAATTCAATTATAGTAAGATTCTTACCTATTTCATTAACTCCGCCAAGTGGTATTATTTTAACCTTAGCTTTGTCCTTCTTCATGTACGGCCTCCTTTTCACAGTATTTTTAACTACAACTTCTGACTCTTCTTTTGGATTTTTTTGAGTCATCTGTTTTTTTTGTTTTTCCGAGCCTTCATTATTGCCCGTCTTTTTGACATTCATCGCATATTCCATAAAATTTCACACTATGATCGAGAATTTTAAATTTATATTCCTTCTCTATTCCTTCCTCTAATTCATCTAATAAATCGTCTTGTACCTCTAAAACTTTATTACATTTATTACACACAAGATGATGATGTCTATGGGTTTCGTCCATATGAGCCAGTTCATATCTACTGCATCCATCACTTAAATCTAATCTACAAACTATACCCATTTCCTCTAATAGAGTCACTGTTCTATATACAGTTGCTAAACCAATTTCTGGGCACGCCTCTTTAACCTCATCATATATTTCTTCTGTTGTTAAATGCTTTCCTTCATTTGATATAATAGTATCTACTATCGCTCTTCTTTGAGGGGTTAATTTCCCCCCTCTTTTTTTTAATTCTTCTTTTAACTTATCAAAATCAATGTTTGCTGTATTTCCCATTAACAACACCTCTTACCTTATCTTCTAATCCTCTTGCATAAGAAGTCCATAAGCTTCTTCAACTAGTTCGAATTCGTTATCATCTTCTATAGCAACTAAAGTTTCATTTCCTTCTTCATCTTGAAGTATTTTTAAAACAAATGCTTCTTCAACATCCTCATTAGCTGGCTTCACAACTACATATTCATTTCCTAAATCATCTATACTAAAAAATGATATAACCTCAAATTTTATTTCATTTCCTTGTTCATCTAATAATTCTATAAATTGTGTATCCTTTTCCATATTCATCTTCTCCTTTTTTTATCTTAATTTTAAAATTTGCAACTGGTGTTGTCAATAATAATTTTCAATTAGGAATTACTATTTTAAGCTTATTCTATCTAAGTAACCTTGCAGTATGTAACTTGCAGCAACCTTATCAACAATCTTCTTTCTTTTTCCTCTTGAAAGATCTGCTTCAAGCATTGCTCTATGGGCTGCTACTGTTGTCAATCTCTCATCCCAAAATTCTATTTTTATGTCTATTGCTTCTTTTAAAAGTTCTGTAAACTCAATAGCTTTTTCTCCTGCAAAACCAATAGTACCATCCATATTTTTAGGCATTCCTACAACAATTGTTTCTACTTTATATTCATTGCAAATATCAACAACCTTTTGAATATCTTCTTTTTTAGTTGTTCTTCTTATTGTAGTTAGACCTTGTGCCGTAAAACCTAATGGATCTGATAATGCAACTCCTATGTTTTTTTGTCCCATATCTAAGCCTAATATTCTCATGTAAAACTCCTTTTTACAGCATTTATATTAATTATATTTTTAAATATAATTTTTTGCTTTTAGTAATAATGGTGCCCGCTTTTACGGGCACCATTTACTTTAAATCTAAATAAGATTTTATAACTTCTTCAAGAATTTCATCTCTTTCTAGCTTTCTAACTAAGGCTCTTGCACCGTTATAGTTGGTAATGTAAGTAGGGTCTCCAGATATTAAGTAACCAACTAACTGATTAATTGGGTTATACCCTTTCTCATGCAAAGAATTATACACATCCGTTAGTATCGCTTTTGTTAATGCTTCTTTATTTTTTGGAAAATCAAATTGCATTGTGTTATCTAAATTTGTACTCATAGTATTGCTGCTTAGCAGCTCACCCCCTTACTTTATTAAGGTATCCAAATATCAATAATATTATATACACTTATGGCTAACTTTATTCAACCCGTTTTATTAATTTTATTATACACCAACCTTAAAAAAATGTATACTACTTTACTGAATTTTCGATAATTTCTTTTACCTTTTCAATAGCTATGTTTATGTTTTCAGGTTGCTTCCCACCAGCTTGAGCCATATCTGGTCTTCCGCCGCCTCCTCCACCAACAATCTTAGCTATTTCTCTAATTATATTTCCACAATGTATTCCTTTTGGTAATACATCCTTTGTTGCCATTGCAACAAGATTAACCTTTTCTCCTTGGCTTGAAGCTAAAACAATCACTCCACTTCCAATTTTATTTCTCATCTTATCACCAAGATCTCTTAATGCATTTCCATCAACATCTTCTAATGCGTAACTAATTACATTAACATCCTTAATAACAATCTTAGAGTTTATTATTTCATCCTCTGCCCCACTAGTTAACTTACCTTTTAGTTCTGAAATTTGTTTTTCCTTCTCTTTTAATTCTGTTCCTTGACCTAAAATTCTATTTAACAAATCTTTTTCTGAACATTTTAAAGCACCACATGCTTGCTTTAATAAAGTTTGCTTTTCTTCCATATATTTTATAGCATTTAATCCAGTAAATGCTTCTATTCTTCTAACTCCAGCTGCTACACCAGCCTCACTTACAATTTTAAATAATCCAATTTCTCCTGAATTACTTACATGAGTTCCCCCACAAAGCTCTCTAGAAAACTCTCCAACTTCAACTACTCTAACCTTATCTCCATATTTGTCATCAAATAAAGCCATTGCTCCCTTAGATTTCGCTTCGTCAATTGTCATTAAATTAGTTTCAACTTCAAAAACTTCCATTATTTTCTCATTAACTAATTCTTCTACTTTTTCTAGTTCATCTACTGTTAACCCTTGGAAATGATTAAAATCGAATCTTAATCTCTCTCCATCTACATATGAACCAGCTTGATTAACATGTTCTCCAACTACCTCTTTTAATGCTTCATGTAACATATGTGTCGCAGTATGATTCTTATTTATATTATTTCTTAGTTTTGCATTTACAACTAAAGTTGCAACATCATTAACTTTAACTGTACCTTCTAGAACTTCAATATAATGAATAGTTCTTCCACCAACATTCTTTTTAGTGTTGTATACCTTACACTTAAATCCAGCTCCTAGAATTTCTCCATTATCTCCAATTTGACCTCCCATTTCAGCATAAAACGGTGTTTCTTTAGTTAATAGATATCCCTTATTACCTTGTGATAATTCATTTACAAACTCTTCATCCGTTGCAAGTACTATTACAGTGCTTTCTCCTTTTAATGAGCTATATCCAATAAATTCTGTTTCTATGCTATTGTCTATAGCATTAATTGGTGAATTTTCACCTCCCATATATGAGAATTCTCCTCTTGCTTCTCTCGCTCTTGTTCTTTGAGCTTCCATTTCCTTATCAAAAGCTTCTCTATCTATTGTAAGATTCTTTTCTTCTAATATTTCTTCAGTTAACTCATATGGGAATCCATATGTGTCATAAAGCTTAAATGCATTTTCTCCACTTAAAGTAGTTTCATTATTCTTTTCCATTTCTCCAATGTATCCCATTAGAATGTTCATACCTGAATCAATTGTTTCATTAAATCTCTCTTCTTCTAATGTAACAATTTTCTTTATATACTCTTTATTTTTTATAAGTTCTGTATATGCTGTTCCATAAACATCAACTATTACATCAACAATGTCCTTTAAGAATAATCCTTTTATCCCTAAAACTCTTCCATGTCTTGCAGCTCTTCTAAGAAGTCTTCTTAAAACGTATCCTCTTCCTTCATTACTAGCTTGAACTCCATCTGAAATCATCATAGTAACACTTTTAACATGATCTGTTATTATTCTTAAAGATATATCCTTTTGAACATTTTCTCCATATTTAACATTTGAAACTTCTGATACTTTGTCTAAAATATTCTTAACAGTATCTATTTCAAAAATATTATTAACACCTTGCATTATTGTTGCAATTCTTTCTAATCCCATACCCGTATCTATATTTGGACTTGATAGTCTTTCATAATTCCCTTTACCATCTCCATCAAATTGTGTAAATACAAGGTTCCAGAACTCAACTACTCTATCTGCATCTCCTGCTTCAACAAACTCTTCTGCTGATTTTATTTGCCCTAACTCTGGATTTCTATCAAAGTGAATTTCTGTACATGGACCACATGGACCTGATCCATGTTCCCAGAAGTTATCTTCTTTTCCTAATCTGAATATTCTTGACGGATCAACATCTGTCTTAGCTTTCCATATTTCAAAAGCTTCATCATCCTCTAGATAAATTGTTACATATAATTTATCTTTTGGTATTGCTAAATCTTCTGTTATAAATTCCCATGCCCATGGAATTATCTCTTCTTTAAAATAATCACCAAATGAAAAGTTACCAAGCATTTCAAAGAACGTTCCATGTCTTGATGTCTTTCCTACATTTTCAATATCACCTGTTCTTATACATTTTTGACAAGTTGCTATTCTATTTTTTGGTGGTTCTTGCATCCCTGTAAAATATGGCTTTAAAGGTGCCATCCCAGCATTTATTAATAATAAACTTTTATCATTCTTTGGAACTAAAGGATAACTTTCTAATATTAAATGTTCTTTCTTCTCAAAAAATTTTAAATAAGCATCTCTTAGTTCATTTGTTCCCATGTACTTCATAAATACATCCTCCTAAAATTTTATATTTTTTTGTAAATAAAAAAGCTCTCATCCCAATACAAGGGACGAAAGCATAAGTTTCCGCGGTACCACCCTAATTATGCATAAATCAAATGCATCTCTTAGAAATTATAGCTCCAAGGTAGCTTCAATCTGTTTACCAAAAAGTTCACACCAACCACTTTCTCTCTGTTATAGCTAATACAAATTTACTCATCCTTTTCAACGCTTAATATTAAGTTATGAAAAAATTATATTTCATACTCACTAAATTGTCAATATTAAGTTAATCCGCTATAAAGTAGCTTTAATCTAAAATAAATAATAATTTATATCTTCGTATACTACTTTTATAATTACCCCTAAAGGTATAACCAGTACCATCCCTACAAATCCACCGAGCCTCTCCCCAATTAATAACAATATAATTATTGCTAGAGGATGCATATTTGTACTCTTTCCTGTTAATTTAGGTGATAAAATATTTCCTTCTAGTTGTTGGATTATAAATATTATTATAATTGCCCATATCCCTTTTATAGGTGAACTTAAAAACCCTATTAATATTGCAGGTGCTCCACCAAAAATTGGCCCAAAGTATGGTATTATGTTCATTATGCCATTAAATATACTTAATATTACTGCAAATTTAATATCTAATATTAAAAATGAAACTAAACTTAAAGAACTAATTATTACACTTAAAAGTAATTGACTTATTATATACCTACTTAATAATCTATCAATATTTTTCATTATTTTTCTTACTAAAGATCTTTTTTCTATTGGTATTAGGAGATATGTTTTATTACTTATCATTTCTCCATCTGATAAGAAGTAATATACTATAACAGGGATAACTGCATATGCTATTAAATTCTCACTAAATATCATTATCCAATCTATTACCCCCTCAGATGTATCCATAAATATGGTTCCACACTTAACCTTCATCTCATCATATATTAAATTAAATATAGGTGATGATGATAAATTAAGTTTATCAATAACATTTTGAAAGTACTCACTCAAATTTTCTATTATTGGTATTATATTGCTTAATTCCTTAATCATTATAGGTACTATTATTGCTAATAAACTTACTGTTGATATTAAAATTCCTAATATCAATATCAAAGACGCTAATCTTTTGCTTATATATTTTTTTGATGCTATTGCGTTTCTAATTGGTCTTAAGATATATGCTATGATAGTTGATACAATTATAATATTTACTATTTTTCTCCCTGTGCTCCATCTTAAGTATATTACTAGTATAAATACAGTTATTAATGCTATTGCTATTCTAACTATATGTGTTTTATATTTCTTTAACCATTCCATTATTACCTACACTATGTGGAATAGTTTTAAATGTTATTCCATCATTTCCGTAATATAATATATAATTTTCACATAAAACACACTCATTTAGCAATAGTATATCCTTACCTCTTAATATTCTTTCTATTATACCTGCACTCATTATTAAACCTTTTATATCATAAGAATTTTTATCTATAACAATATCTTCTACAACGCCTTTCATATTGCTTCTTCTATCAATAATATCCATTCCTTTTATCTCATTTAATCTTAGTCCACCATTAACTTTAATATCTTTCGTAATTATCTCATCATCAAACACTATTACATCTTTTATATCAATATAATTTCTTTTTGAAAAAAAGCTATAACTTGAAACTTCGAACCCTAGAACTTTCCCATTGTGAAAATCAATGTACAAATCTTCTACTACACCTAATCTTTTACCTTTTTCATTAAAGACTGCTTTTAAATAAAAATCTTTGCTTCGTAACATATTTAACCTCCATAATTTGTTATGGTTAGTTTTCCCACAATTTCTTATTTAATTCGTCTTCTTAATAAATTTGTATCTATTCATAACAATTACATAAAAAGAATCTAAAGATACACTCTCTAGATTCTTAAAATCAACTGACTATTCCTCTGTATATAACCTATTCAATCCACTAAATATAGCCTTAATAGAAGCCATTATTATATTACTATCTGAACCAACCCCAAATGTCTTCTCACCAGTATCATTTCTTTTTAAACAGACATACGCCGCTGCCTTAGCTTCAGAGCCTTCCCCTAGTGAATGTTCTGAGTAATCAACAATAGATGCATTAACTAACTTACTCTTTATTAAAGCATTTTTTACTGAATTTATAGGCCCATTACCAACCTCTTCAACAACGTATTCATCATTATTATGCTTAAATGTTATATTAACTTTTATTTCTTCATCAATTGTTGCTTCTAACACCTTGCATTTTATTAATTTAAATGGAGTTTCCCTATCTAAATATTCTTCTTTAAATTTATTCATTATATCCTTAGGAGATAACTCACCACTTTTTTCTGATAACCCTTGTATTACATCCGAAAACTCTTTATGCATTGATTTTGGCATCTTATATCCATAATATTGCTCTAATACAAATGCAATTCCACCCTTTCCTGATTGACTATTTATTCTAACTAAAGCTTCATATTCACGACCTAAATCTCTAGGATCAACTGGCAAATAAGGAACTTCCCAAATCTCACTATTTCTTTCCTTATATTTATTCATCCCTTTATTGATAGCATCTTGGTGAGAACCTGAAAATGCTGTAAAAACTAATTCCCCTGCATAAGGATGTCTAATATGAACTGGTATCTTACAACACCTTTCATAAACAGATATTATTGAATTAATATCATTTAAATTTAGTTCTGGGTCTATTCCTTGTACAAACATATTAAATGCAATATTTAAAACATCTACATTTCCGGTTCTCTCACCATTACCAAACAATGTACCTTCAACCCTATCAGCACCTGCTAATAATGCCAATTCTGCTGCTGCAACCCCAGTTCCTCTATCGTTATGAGGATGAATACTTATTATAACTCTATCTCTATTTTTAAAGTTTCTTCCCATCCACTCTATTTGATCTGCATATATATTAGGAGTATCCATTTCAACAGTAGCTGGTAGATTTATTATAACCCTATCTTCTTCACTTGCTCCCCAGGCATCCAATACCCCCTCACATACTTCTAATGCATATTCAAGTTCAGTGCCAGTAAAGCTTTCAGGTGAATATTCAAGAATTACATCTCCTTCAAAATCTTCTGAGTACTTCTTTACTAACTTAGTACCTTCTATTGCAATTTCTTTTATTTCCTCTTTGCTCATCCCAAATACAACATCCCTTTGCAAAACAGAAGTTGAGTTATATATATGAACAACTGCCTTTTTAACGCCTTTTAATGATTCAAATGTCCTTTCAATTAGATGCGGTCTAGCTTGTGTTAATACTTGTATTATTACATCATCTGGAATTAACTCCTCTTCCACTAGAGTTTTTAAAAAATCAAATTCAATTTGTGAAGCTGAAGGAAATCCTATTTCTATCTCCTTAAAACCTAAATCTACAAGCAACTTAAACATGTCCAATTTTTCCCCAACTGTCATTGGATTTATTAGTGCTTGGTTACCATCTCTTAGATCAACTGAACACCAGATTGGTGCCTTCTCAATTCTATTATTTGGCCAAGTTCTATCCCTTAGCTCAACTGTATTAAACCTTTTATATTTTTGGAAATTTAACATATTTTAGCCCCCTTTATAAAAATAAAAAAACCGCATAAAACACCCTATTGGAGCGTTTTACGCGGTACCATCCAAAATTTATACTTAATTAATTTAACGAGTTATCCCCGGCAAAGCTTTAATCCTTGCAGCTCATGAGCAAGTTCAATAAATTCCCAATACTAACTTACACCATACGTTAGCTCTCTTTAAAAGTTTCTTTACTTACTACTCTCAATCATCACTTTTATTATTTTATTAAGCCTATATTACAATATTATTCCATCATTGTCAATAATATTATTTTAATCTAATAAATAGGATTTAACAAAAGCAAAACTTTCTCTAATATAATATACCGGAACTAAAGATGGGTTTGTATTACTTGTATAAAATGTTAAGTCATTATATCCTTGTCTTTCTCCTAACATATTACTTCTAAAACTATGAAAATCATTTGTTATAATTTTAATATTTAAAACTCCTATATCTCTTCCACTATCCTTCTCTAAAACTTTCTTTGAGAACTCAAAATTTTCTCCTGTACTAGTTGATCTATCTTCTATTAATATATTTTTTTCATCCACACCATTTTCTATTAAATAATCTCGCATACATTGAGCCTCAGTAATGTCCTCTCCAGGTCCTTGACCACCTGAAACTATGACTTTAGCAGTATTATCATATTTATTAATATACTCTAATGTTTTATCTAATCTACCTTTCAATGTTCTACTTGGTGTTTTACCATTTACACCAGCTCCTAACACCAATATATAATCACTTTTTTCTGTATTATGTTTAGGATATAAAATGATGATTCCTTCTAATATTACGAAGAATATCATAAATATAAAAAATACAATTTTCCCAACTCTATAAAGATAAATTTTTCTAATTTTTTCTTTTATAAAATAATGTATTATTCCTAATACACCTATAACACATAAAATATAACTAAAAGAGACATTTCCCCAAATAACAATTAAAGCTAAAGAATACACAGTAATCAACGTACCAATAATTAAATCAATATATCTCATTTCACCACTCCCTTAAATCAATTCTACCATATACACCCAAAATATAGTTACAATTCAATTAATAATGTCTTACATTATATATATATCCCTGAAAAACAGAAGAACTATGCCTCCAAAGCATAGTTCTTCTGTTTATATAATAGCCTCAATTATTCCGCCACCAACTACTACCTTTCCATCATAGAAAACTACAGATTGACCTTTAGTAATTGCTCTTTGCTTTTCATTGAAGCATACCTTTATTTTTCCATCTTTTAAAGGATATAAGGTTGCCTTTGAAACTTTTCCAGAATACCTTACTTTAGCTTCTACTTCTAAAGGTTCTGTTAGGGTATCAAACGGGATAAAGTTAATGTCTTTTGCTATTAGGTCTGTTTTAAATATATCTGTTTCTGGACCTAATACAACTTCATTAGTTTTAGGATTTATATCTGTTACAAAAACTGGTCTTCCCAAGGCAATTCCTAGCCCTTTTCTTTGACCAATAGTATAGTATACAATTCCCTTATGCTTTCCTAATATATTTCCATGCTTATCAACAAAATTACCTTGCTTCACTTCATTAGGACGTGCATTTAAAATATATCCTCCATGGTTGTTATCAGGTATAAAGCATATTTCTTCACTGTCCTTCTTATTATGAACAGCTAATCCTATTTCCTTGGCAATCTCTCTTATTCTGTCTTTAGTATATTCCCCACAAGGCATAAGAGTGTGTGCTAATTGTTCTTGAGTAAAGTTATATAATGCATAAGTTTGATCTTTTCTATCATCATCACTTCTAATCAGCAAGAATCTTCCATCATTTTCTTCAATCTTAGCATAATGTCCTGTAGCTACATAATCAGCTCCAATTCCCTTAGCCTTTCTCAAAAGCTCATCAAACTTTAAGTGCTTATTACATGCAATACATGGATTTGGAGTTTTACCATCAATATACTCTTGAACAAAGTAATCAATAACTTTTTCCTTAAATGAATCTCTAAAATTTAGCACATAAAAAGGTATTCCTATTCTATCTGCAACTCTTCTTGCATCATCTACTGCTGAAAGGGAACAACATCCACCTTCCCTCTCAACATAATCCTTATCCTCTTGCCATATTTGCATTGTAACACCTATTACATCATAACCTTGTTCTTTTAAAAGGTATGCTGCAACTGAAGAGTCAACTCCCCCACTCATCCCTATAACAACTTTTTTCTTCATAATCATCACCTATTATTCTTCACCATGTACATGGTCGTGTAAATCATCTCCGTGTTCTTCAAAGTCCCAAGTTTCCATTCCATTCTTCATTCTGTAATCATTTATAGCCTTATGAATTGCTTCCTCTGCTAATACAGAACAGTGCATTTTTACTGGTGGAAGGCCATCTAAAGCTTCTGCTACTGCCTTATTTGACAACTCCCAAGCTTCTTCTATAGTTTTCCCCATTATTAATTCTGTCGCCATTGAAGATGACGCAATTGCAGAACCACATCCATAAGTTTTAAACTTAACGTCTTTTATTATGTTATCTTCTACCTTTAGGTATATTTTCATAATATCTCCACATTTGGCGTTTCCTACTTCTCCAACACCATTTGCATCTTCTATTTCTCCAACATTTCTTGGATTTCTGAAATGTTCCATAACTTTATCACTATACATCATAATTAATTACTTCCTTTCTTTAAAAAGTCTTCCCAAAGCGGAGACATATTTCTTAATCTTTCTATAATTGGAGGAACAACATCAATTACGTAATCTACATCTTCTTCTGTTGAACCCTCTCCTAATGTTAATCTTAATGACCCATGAGCTATTTCATGAGGTAATCCTATAGCTAATAATACATGAGATGGATCTAATGATCCTGATGTACAAGCACTTCCACTTGAAGCACATACACCCTCAAAATCTAATGAAAGTAAAATACTTTCTCCCTCTATAAATTCAAAGCATACATTCACGTTTCCAGGAAGTCTTTTATCTCCTCTTGGTCCGTTCAATCTTGTATGAGGAACTCTTAATAAACCATCTATTAATCTATCCCTTAATTCTGTAAGTCTTTTAGCATGTTCATCTAAGTTTAATGCTGCTAACTCTACAGCTTTACCAAATCCAACAACAGCAGCAATATTTTCAGTACCTGCTCTTCTTGCTCTCTCTTGACCTCCACCATGAATAAGATTATCAATTCTTACACCTTTTCTTATGTATAAAGCTCCTATTCCTTTAGGTCCATAAACCTTATGCCCTGCTATAGATAGTAAATCTATATTCATTTCTTTAACATCTATTTTTATGTTACCTAATGCTTGAACTGCATCCGTATGGAATAGAACCTTCTTTTCTCTACATAAAGCTCCAATTTCTTTAATTGGTTGAATTGTTCCAATTTCATTGTTAGCAAACATAATTGATACTAATATTGTTGTATCTTTTATAGATTTTTCTAAATCTTCTAATGAAATAAATCCTTCTTCATTAACATCTAAATAAGTTACTTCAAACCCTTGCTTTTCTAAGTATTCACAAGTATGAAGTACAGCATGATGTTCTACCTTTGTTGTTATAATATGGTTTCCTTTTCTTTTATGAGCTGCTGCTATACCTTTAATAGCCCAGTTATCAGCTTCTGAACCACCTGCCGTGAAATAAATTTCATTTGTTTCACTATTTAATGCCTTTGCAACATTTTCTCTTGATTTATCTATTGCCATTTTACATTCTCTTGATACTGCGTAAAATGATGATGGATTACCAAATTTCTCCGTAAAATATGGTAACATTTCTTCTAAAACCTCTGGTTTAACATAAGTTGTTGCTGCGTAATCCATATATACATTTCTCATATATATTCACCTCTATTTAAAATTTCTATTCCTGATTTTCTTTTTCTAATCTCTTCATAGTCATTAACTATATCTTGAAGAGTTACCGAAGTCATAACTTCATCTATGCTATTTTTAATTTTTTCCCATAATAATCTTGTTGCACAACAGTCTATGTTGTCACAAGCTGCACCTTCTATACAATCTGCAATTTCTATTGGTCCTTCTAATACATACATTATTTCTGCTACTGTAATATCCTTTGGTGCTCTATTTAATATATATCCACCTTGTGCACCTCTTACACTTTTAATTAAATCAGCCCTTCTTAGTGGACTAAATAACTGCTCTAAATAATATTCTGATATATTTTGTCTACTTGAAATTGATTTAATAGATACAGGAGTATCCCCCATGTTTATAGCTAAATCAACCATTGCTTTTACGCCATATCTTCCCTTTGTAGATAATTTCAAATATCTCACTCCCTTAATGTTGACCAATTAAGTATGCTTTAAATATATCTTACTAAATCACTCGGACTTTGTCAACTTACCTTTATAAATTTTAACAATATTATTTTACATATTGTAATAATAATTTAGTATTAATCATATTATTTAATATGAACTTTAGTAAAGGAGGTTTAATTAATGAAAAAAACACCTATATTGATTTTAGCATTTTTATTTACTTTTTCTTTAACATGTATTTCTGTAATGAACTTTCAATCAATTAAAAATTTTATAACTTCAGGCTTTCAATCTATTGAAGAAAAAATTGATGAGGTGAGTAAAAACACTTCTTCTAATGATACCAAGCTACCTACAAGTGAAAATACTAATGATAAAGATATTGCTGAGGAAAAACCTCTAGATACTACTATCTCATTCTCAAAATATCTTCCAAACAAAAAAGAAATGTCAATTTTTTCTATCGGTGATTATAAATATGGTTCATCAATTGATACTGTTCAATACATAAGTAATGACAAAATTCAAATTTTAACGGTAAGTGGTTCAAGGATTCAACGAGTATATAAACTAACAACTGAAGGTTTATATATTGTTAATGAACAAGAATTAAAAGATTCCGATTCACCTACAAATATAATTAATTCTAAGGAAACTTTAAACAAATTAGTTATTAAAGCTCCTCTTTCAATTGGAACAAAATGGTCTAATGATTCTGGTGATTCCTTTGAAATTACCAGCATTGATAAAATATGCACAACAAAGGCTGGTAATTTCAATTCTATAGAGATTACTAAAATTCAAAAATCAACAAAAAATATTACAAAAGATTACTTTGGTGAAGGAGCTGGATTAATTAAATCTGTAACTCGTGACACTGGTAACAATATTATTTATCTAACGCAGGCTGATAAAATTGAAAATTAATTTAAGGGTAACATCAGTTACCCTTTTTACACTCTAAAATTAATTAAGTACTAATATTAGTTTCCCGGTCCTTCTCCCCTAATTTTTTCTTGATATACTTTAATTGAACTTTCAAATTTATTGCTACCATAATTATAATATGTTTTATTTCTTATATTATTTGGAAGGTACTGTTGCTTTACAAAGTGATTAGGATATGCATGAGGATATTTATATTCTATTCCTCTTCCTAATTTTTTCGCTCCACCATAATGTGCATCCTTTAAATGATTAGGTATATCCCCTATTGATAAATTTTCTAAATCATTTAATGCACCATCAATTGCAATTAATGCCGAATTTGATTTAGGACTTGTAGCTAGCAATATTGTAGCTTCTGCTAAAGGTATTCTCCCCTCTGGAAACCCAAGTTCTCTTGCTGTATCGCATAGCGACTTAACTATTGAAGCTGCCTGAGGATATGCAAGACCAACATCTTCACTCGCCATAACTAATAATCTCCTGCATATAGAAATCATATCACCTGCTTTAACTAATCTAGCTAAATAGTGAATAGCTGCATCTGCATCGCTTCCCCTAATTGATTTCTGAAAAGCACTTAAAATATCATAATGGTAATCCCCATTCATATCATAGGCTACAACCTTAGTCTGCATACTTTCTCTTGCAACTTCTTCATCAATAAGAATTACACCTTCCTCATTAGGATTAGTTGAATTAATTGCAACCTCTAATCCATTTAAAGCCTTTCTTACATCTCCATTTGCCCCTGCTGAAAAATAACCATATCCATCATCAGTTACTTCTATACTCAGTGATGATAATTCATTATTCTTAACCTCTACCCCTCTTTTTAAAGCTTTTACTACATCATCTTCGCTAAGTGGCTTAAATTCAAATATAGTACTTCTACTTAATAGAGCCTTAAAAATAAAATGATATGGATTCTCTGTTGTTGAGGCTATCAATGTAATTCTTCCATCCTCAATATACTCCAACAAGCTTTGTTGTTGCTTCTTATTAAAATTTTGTATTTCATCAAGATATAATACAATCCCTTCTCTACCCATAAATGTATCTAATTGATTAGCTATATCATGAATATCCTTTAACGATGCATTAGTAGCATTTAATTTATAAAATTGTTTATTTATTTTATTAGCTATAATATTTGCTACCGTTGTTTTCCCTATTCCTGGTGGTCCATAAAAAATCATATTACTTATTGCACCTGATTTTATAATTCTATTTAATATTTTATTTTCACCAAGTATATGTTGCTGACCAACTACATCAGTTAGTTCAGTTGGTCTTAATTTATCTGCTAATGGTTTATACACTATGCTCGCTCACTTTCTACACATTTGTTAATCAAAACATATTTATTCTAACAATAATGTTTCATATGTCCTAACTTCTTCAAATCCTATTTTTTTTGCTATTTTTGCAGAAGCTAAATTCATAGCATCCCAATGTACCTTTATATTATTCTTTATACAATAATTTATTAATGCTGCTCCAATCAAATAGCCGTAACCTTTTTTTCTAAAATTAGGATTAACATCTATCTCCACTTCTATTCCGTCTTCTAAAACTGAGAAACTAGATGCTCCAGCAGCTACCTTCATTCCATCTACTAAAACAAACCCTATGCCTTTTTCTATGAATTCTTCTTCATTTTTAAAATTAGAAATCAAATCTCTGCTCCAATTTTCCTTTAATAGCCTTCTTGCCATATTTTCATTAATTCGTTGAAGATAACAATTTTCTGGCATATCTTTTAATATAATCTCAACCCTATCCTCATCAATATTATCTCCATTAAATACAGTTCTTCTATTTGTTATACAATCTCCAAAATGATATTTAATTACTTTATACCACTTCTTATCAGTAGATATAACTTCATAATGGGGTTGTAATAATTCAATATATTGCTCTCCTCCAGCTATATCTCCTTCAATTAATATAAAGTCTCCTAATTTTATCATTCCACTTATAAGTGTATTTACATTAAAAATAAAAAAAACTTCTCCCATTTCTCCCTTCAAAACTGCTTCTACTATAGTTTTTGCAGGATTACATTCAAATAATTTGGATAATTGTTTTATAACTTCTCTGTTAATTTGAGCTACTTTCATCTTCTTCTCCCATTTACTCATTATTATCTACTTCATATATATTACCCTTAATTAATTTTAATTACTTTTAATAATTATTAATGAATATTATACCATTTACAAGAAAAATGCACTAGTCAAAAGCCTAGTGCATTTTACAAAATTTATATTAAATTTGGAATTCTAACTACTTCTTTTTGCTTTTCTTTTCTTGTGCAGGAACTGGTAATACCTTTCCTTCGTAAGCATCCATGTACATTTCTTTAATTTCGCTAAATAATGGGTATCTTGGGTTAGCTCCTGTACATTGATCATCAAACGCTTGCTCAACCATTTCATCTATTGAAGCGTAGAACTTATCTTCACTTACTCCAGCATCCTTAATTGACTTAGGCATTCCAACTTTAGCCTTTAACTCATCAATTGCCTTAATTAATAACTCAACCTTTTCAGCTTCAGTGTTTCCACCTAATTGTAAGTAATCTGCAATTCTAGCATATCTCCATGCAGCATTTGGATACTTGTATTGTGCAAATGCAGCTTGCTTAGTTGGAGCATCTGTAGCATTAAACTTAATTGTTTCATTAATTAATAATGCATTTGCAACTCCATGTGGAATATGGTGGAATGCACCTAATTTATGAGCCATTGAGTGACAAACTCCTAAGAATGAGTTAGCAAATGCCATACCAGCTACTGATGATGCATGAGCCATCTTTTCTCTAGCTTTAATATTAGTTGTACCTTCATTGTAAGCTGCTGGTAAGTATTTAAATACTAATCTAATAGCTTCTAATGCTAATCCATTTGTATATTCTGATGCTAACACTGATACATACGCTTCTATAGCATGAACTAATGCGTCTATTCCTGATGCAGCTGTAAGTCCTCTTGGCATACTCATCATAAGTTCAGCATCAACAATTGCCATATCTGGAGTTAGTTCGTAATCAGCAAGTGGATATTTAACCCCTGTTTTCTCATCAGTTATAACAGCAAATGGTGTTACTTCTGAACCAGTACCTGCTGATGTTGGGATTGCAACCATCATAGCTTTTTCACCCATTGTTGGGAACTTGTAAACTCTCTTTCTTATATCCATAAATCTCATTGCTAAATCTTCAAATCTAACTTCTGGATGTTCATACATAACCCACATAATCTTAGCAGCATCCATTGGTGATCCTCCACCTAATGAAATAATTACATCTGGTTGGAATGCAAGCATAGCTTCTGCACCCTTCTTAGCTGCTGCTAATGTTGGATCTGGCTCAACATCTGAGAATATTCTAAAATCAATTCCGTATCTTTCTAATACATTTGTAACCTTTGTAGTATATCCAAGTTCAGCTAATACCTTATCTGTAACTATGAATACCTTCTTTTTACCCATGTCATGTAATTCTTGTAATGCGATTGGTAAGCAACCGTATTTGAAGTAAGTCTTTTCTGGAACTCTAAACCAAAGCATATTTTCTCTCCTTTCAGCTACACTCTTAACGTTGATTAAGTGTTTTGGTCCTACGTTTTCTGAAACTGAGTTTCCTCCCCATGAACCACAACCTAATGTTAATGATGGTGCAAGTCTGAAGTTAAATACATCTCCAATAGCCCCTTGTGAAGCTGGCATGTTTATTAATGTTCTAGCAGTCTTCATAGCTGCTCCGAATCTTGCAATTCTTTCAGTTGATTTAATTTGATCTGTATAGAATACTGAAGTATGACCCATACCACCTAGTTCTATTAATCTACAAGCCTTTGTTAAAGCTTCATCAAAATTCTTAACTCTGTACATTGCTAATACTGGTGATAATTTTTCATGTGAGAATGGTTCAGCTAATTCTACTGATTCAACTTCTCCAATTAAAACCTTAGCTGTTGTTGGAACTTCAACCCCTGCCATCTTAGCAATTTTATAAGCTGGTTGACCAACCATATCAGCGTTTAATCCCCCTCTTTCATTTAAGATTATTTTTCTAACCTTATCTATTTCTTCACCTTTAAGGATATAAGCACCTCTTTCAGCGAATTCTTTTCTAACTTCATCATAAATTTCATCCATAACTAAAACACTTTGTTCTGATGCACAAATAACCCCGTTATCGAATGTCTTAGATAATAATATTGAGTTTACTGCCATCTTAATGTGAGCTGTTTCATCAATAATTGCTGGTGTATTTCCTGCTCCAACCCCTAATGCTGGTCTTCCTGATGAGTAAGCAGCTTTAACCATTGCTGGTCCACCTGTAGCTAGTATTATATCTGACTCTCTCATAACATTTCCTGATAATTCAACTGATGGTTCATCAATCCATGCTATAATTCCTTCTGGTGCTCCAGCTTTAACTGCTGCATCTAAAACAACCTTAGCTGCTGCAATTGTAGCATTTTTCGCTCTTGGATGTGGTGATATAATAATACCATTTCTAGTTTTTAAAGCTATTAATGTTTTGAATATTGCAGTTGATGTTGGGTTTGTTGTTGGTACTATTGCAGCTATAACCCCTATTGGTTCTGCAACCTTTGTAATACCAAATGTGTGATCTGTTTCAATAACTCCACAAGTTTTCATATCCTTGTATTGATTGTATATATATTCTGCTGCGAAGTGGTTCTTTATAACCTTATCTTCTACTATTCCCATTCCTGATTCTTCAACAGCCATTTTTGCTAATTTAATTCTATTATCATTTGCAGCCATTGCCGCTTGTCTAAATATTTCATCCACTTGTTCTTGAGTGTACGTAGCGAATATCGCTTGTGCCTCTCTAAGTCTCTTAATTCTTTCTGTTAACTCTGCTGCGTTTGTAACCTTCATCATAATAACATTTCCTCCTAAAATTGTTTTATATTAATATCTATTAATTTGCTTTTTGTTGAGGGATTTTATTCATTCCCTTGCCTTGATTTAATATTAATACATTGTTATTTTTTTGTCAATACTTTTTTGATAAAAAAATAACAATGTTTATTTTTGAATTTATGTTAATTATTGTAACTATCTTGTTTATCTTTATTTATAGCCAATGTAATTATTTTCTTATATCCTTAATTACTAACTTATAATTGATTAAATTACAATATTTTGATATTATTTTAACAATATTAGTAATTAATTACTGTATATAACTTTTTATCCATTGATATTTTATATACTATATAAGTTCATTATAATATTTTTCATAAAATTAAAAGTTGAAGTAAATTAATACTTCAACCTTTAATTAAATAAAGTTCTATCACTTAACTCTTCAGTGACATGTACCTTATCAAATAATGCAATTAATTTTTCTGTATTTAAGCTTTTCTTTTCTTCTCCTTTTACATCAACAACAATCTTCCCTCTATGCATCATAAACAATCTATTACCACACTCCATAGCATGTTTTAAATTATGTGTTACCATTAAAGTAGTAATTCCTCTTTCATTTACTATTTCTTTAGTAATTTCCATAATTTTTTGCGATGTCTTTGGATCTAATGCAGCTGTATGCTCATCTAGCAAAAGAATTTTAGGATTGTTCATTACTGCCATCAAGAGAGTTAACGCTTGCCTCTGACCTCCTGATAGTAATTGAACCTTATTGTGAAGCTTATCCTCTAAACCTAAATCAAGTTTCTTAAGTATTTTCTTATAATAGTTTATTCTTTTTTTATTTATTCCAAAAGAAAGCCCATAAGATTTTCCCTTATTATCTGCTAATGCTAAATTTTCTAATATTGTCATATTCGGAGAAACACCAACTGATGGATTCTGAAAAACTCTTCCAATACTTTTTGATCTATAGTATTCAGCCTTATGTGATACTTCAATACTATCAATTACTATTGATCCACTGTCCTCTTCAATATTTCCAGATATAATATTTAGCAAAGTAGATTTTCCTGCGCCATTTGATCCTATTATAGTTATAAAGTCACCTTTCTCTACCTCTAAATTTAATCCATTAAATACTCTATTTTCATTTATAGTATTTGGATTAAATACCTTCCTTAATGCTCGTATCTTCAACATTTTCTTGAACCTCCTCCAACTCGCTTTTCCTTTTAAACCTAAACACTTTATTATTTGAACTTAAAGCTATAACAATAACCAATGCTGTTAATAAATTTAAGTTGTTTGGATGAAGTCCCATTCTTAATGCAACATTAATCGCTATATAATAAATAACAGTTCCTATTATAGACAATGTTGATGCTTTTATTACTGATATTTTTCCTAATAATGATACCCCGATAATTACACATGCTAGACCTTTTACAACTGTTCCCACTCCCATACTAACATCTGCAAAACCTTGATATTGTGCAGTTAGCCCTCCTGAAAGCGCTACTAATGCATTACTAAGCATCAGCCCTAATACTTTAATCTTATTTTTATTTACTCCTAGTGAGGTTACAACCTGCTCATTATCCCCTACTGCTATTAATAAAAACCCTAGCTTTGTTTTCAAAAAAACATCAAATGCTATCTTTATTAATAAAATTATTACTAGTATTATGATTAACGGTGAAATTCCAGATTTAAATATATGCTCTGAATTAAATAGTGAAACGTTAGACTTATCTCCCATTACCTTTAAGTTAATTGAGTATAACCCAATCATTACAAGTATTCCAGACATTAAGTTACTTATTTTTAATTTTACATGTAAAAATGCTGTAACTCCACCTGCAATCATTCCTCCTAAGGCTGAAGCTAACACTGCAATATATGGGTTTACTCCACTTACTAAAAGACTAGCTGAAATAGCTGCCCCAAGTGGGAATGTCCCATCTACAGATAGATCTGGAAAGTCTAATATTTTATATGTTATATATACCCCTAGTGCTACTAGAGCAAACAATGATGCTTGCTCTAGTACACTAATAAATAAATCCATTACTTAGTTTCTCCTGAAACCATTTTAGCCTTTGCTTTAATATCATCTGGAATTGTTATATTTAATTCTTTAGCAGTTTTTTCGTTAATCATTATATTCATTTCACTTAATATTGTTATTTCTATATCTGATGGCTTTTTACCATTTAATACTTCAGCTGCCTTATATCCAGCCTCTTTACCAAGATTATAGTAATTTATTCCTAAAGTTACTAATCCTCCTTTAGGTACTCCACCTTCTTCTCCACAAAATAACGGAACTTTTTTATCTAAACATAGTTTTGCAACTAAATCATATGCTGATGCTACTGTATTATCTGTTGGTGCGTATAGGGCATCAATCTCTCCTAATGCTAGTGGAAGATTTTGATTTATCTCATTTACATTAGTTACTCCTATTTCCTTAACAGTATATCCAAGTTTTCCAGCCTCTTCTTTAAATTGCTTAGCCTGAACTACTGAATTAGCTTCTGATGTATTATAAATGAATCCAATTGTTTTAATATCTGGAACTAATTTTTTCAATAAGTCTAATTGTACCCCTACTGGCACTGCATCAGATGTACCTGTAACATTTGTTTCAGATTTCTTCATTGATTTTGCAATTCCAGCTTCTACAGGGTCTGTTACTGCAGTAATAACAATTGGAATATCCTTTGTTGCATTATAAGCTGCTTGTGATGGACCTGTCCCAATCGTAAATATTAAATCTTTCTTATCACTTGCAAATCCACTTGCTATTGTTTGTGACATATCTTGTTTATTTTGAGCATTTTTAAAGTCTAACTTAATATTCTTACCATCCTCAAAACCTTTTTCTTTTAATCCGTCAACAAACCCTTTATAAGCTTCATCAAGTGCTGGATGTTGTACAAATTGAATTATCCCTACTGTCTTTTGTGCCTCTCCCTTTGACTCTTCCTTCTTTTCTCCACATGCTGTTAATGTCGTTCCCAACATTAGTCCACAAAGAAGCATTACTAACTTTTTCTTTCCTACCATTCTACTTTCCCCCTTTTCTTAAACGACAATTAATTATCTTTTTATTAATCCTATCAATAAAATATTAACTAATTATTATAGAATAAGAATTTTTTTTAATATTTTAATAATATTTCCTTCCATTTTATCACTATTTACTATTTTTGTAAATATTTTTTAATACTTATTTTCTTATATATAAAAACAGAGTAGATTTTAACAACTACTCTGTTTTTATATAGCTATTCTATTGTTACTCTATGCCCTATACCTATTACAACCTCATCTAAGTGCAGTAATCCTATACTTAAAAATATACAAACTGATAGATGTTCACCTTTTTTTGCAATCCCTATCTTTCCACCTACATTTTGACCATTTGCTCTTGCTTCAACCTGCATTATTGCATCTCTTGTTGCACCAATAATTGCACCTTCATGTAAATGTTCATCTCTAATCAACCCATTTCTTTTAGATGCTACTAAGGCTCTTTCTAAAATTTTAGGTACGCTTTGTGTTATGTTACCACCTATATTTACTGCTGTTACTTTAACGCATAAACCACCAAATTCTTTTTTTAAGTTTTCTTCCTCTTCTCTTTCTGATATAGCCATTCTAGTTGCTATCTTAGCAACTTCCATACTACCAATCATTTTACTCCTCCTATGCTCCCTACTCTATTTTATAAGTTATTATAATGATGCAATTGATAAAACTGCATATTCCTCTATTGATAATAACATATTTATTTCTTCACTTATATTAATATCAATTAAATCTGCTCTTATTTCCTCAAAATATTTATTCAATATTAGTGCTATTGAAATCATTAATGTTACATTACTATCTATAGAACTACTATACTCCTTTTTACATTTAAGGTCATTGTATACTTGTCCAACTTCCTTTGCAAACTCTTCCTCATCTTTTACTAGCAAAGTTGCTAATCCTATTAATGGATATGATTTATTTGGAATCTTAAAAATGTATGAATTTAAATTGCCCCTTAATCTAAGAGCTTTTTCAACTCTATCTTCAACATCTCCCTCTCCAACTACTAAAGATGCAATAAAGCTATCTATATAACCACCATAATTAATCCTAACCTGTAATAATATATTTTTTATTTCAGTAAATTCCTTTACTATTACATCAACCTCTTTATTTAATGTTGCTAAATTTACATAGCTCAAATAATCATTCTTATTTTTCACACAAACATCTTTAATGCAATTCTTTATGTTTATAAGTTTTTCAGCTTTTTTATCTAATATCTCGCCCTTATATCTCATAGAAAGCATTAGCGCAGCAAATGCTGTTTTAGATCCTTTCAGAAATCCACCTTTAACTAAGTAATCATATATTCCTTTGGTAGATCTAAATATTTCTTTATACTCGTTATTATCTTCTAGTATAACTGAAAATATTTTTACAAAATCTCCTCTAAAACTAGAATTCCATTTACTTTCCCTTTTAATATATGTCCTTATTTCCTTAATTTTCTCCTTATTTAGCTCTTTTTCCTTTGTCCCATAAAGTAAGGCCTCAAAATGATTTAATATTTCTCCATCCCATCTTAAGCTTTTTTTCAAATCACTAAATCTTTCAGTTAATACGCTAACCTTACTACTCAGCTCAACGTCCATATCATCATCCTTCTTAATAATTTTTTTATTACTATTATATTATTTTAACTCTAATTAATTGTCAAACTTTTAAATTTTATATTAATGCAAAAATAATAAAATAAGCTATGTAGTATTATTATCTTACTACATAGCTTTGCTTCTTTATAACTTTAATAGAAATTTCCCATTTCTCTAAACTTATTATATCTATTTTCAACAACTTTTTTTATATCTAAAGAAGATAATTCTCGTGTCTCCTCTATTAAAACCTTCTTTAACATTAGTGCCATCCTTAACGGATTTTTATGAGCACCACCAAAAGGTTCCTTTACTATTCTATCTATTATCTTAAACTCTTTTAAATCTTGAGCCGTTATTTTCATTACTTCTGCAGCTTCTTTAGCCTTACTTCCATCTTTCCATAGTATAGATGCAAACCCCTCAGGTGATAATACTGAATAAATTGAATGTTCTAGCATTAATACTTTATCAGCAACTGCTAAAGCTAAAGCACCTCCACTACCACCTTCTCCAATAACAACTGATATTAACGGTGTCTTTAATCTACTCATTTCTAATAAATTAATTGCAATAGCTTCACCTTGACCTCTCTCTTCTGCATCTACACCACAAAAAGCACCTGGAGTATCTACAATACAAATAACAGGTCTATTAAACTTCTCCGCATTTTTCATTAATCTTAATGCTTTCCTATACCCTTCTGGTTTAGGCATCCCAAAGTTTCTTTCTATATTTTCCTTAGTATTCTCACCTTTTGTTATTGCAATAACTGTAACTGCTACTCCATCTAATGATGCAATCCCTCCAATTATAGCCTTATCATCACCAAAGTTCCTATCTCCATGAAACTCTATAAAATCATCAAAAATAGTTTCTATATAAAATTTACCAATTGGTCTATCCTTATGCCTTGCTGTATTTACTTTTTCCCATGGTGTCATTGTTTTAATCATTGTCATACTCATAAGATTTCACCCCATGTAAGGAAAGAATTTTATAAAGTACTCTCCTTAAATCCTTTCTATTAACAATACTATCTATAAAACCTTTTTCTAATAAAAACTCAGCTGTTTGGAAATCGTCTGGTAGTTTTTCCTTAATAGTATTTTCTATTACCCTTCTACCTGCAAACCCAATTAAAGCCTTAGGTTCTGCTAAAATAATATCCCCCTCCATTGCAAATGATGCTGTTACACCACCTGTAGTTGGATCTGTTAATACAGTTATATAAAGAAGCCCCTCTTCATCATGCTTACCTATTGCTGCGCTTATCTTTGCCATCTGCATTAAGGAAAAAATCCCTTCTTGCATCCTAGCTCCTCCTGATGTAGTAAATATAATCATTGGGAGCTTATTTCTTGTTGCATACTCAATAGTCCTTGTAAGTTTTTCTCCTACAACAGTCCCCATACTTCCCATCATAAAATTACTATCCATAATTCCTATAGCAACCTTTAATCCATTAATTAATCCTATTCCAGTTACTACACCTTCACTACTTTCAGTTGTTTCCTTACATTTTTGTAATTTTTCCTCATATCCATCAAAATTTAAAGGGTTTACTGTTTTCATACCTCTAAATAATTCTCTAAAAGAATTTTCATCAAATAGAATATTAATTCTTTCTTTTGCTGTTAATCTAAAATGATAGTTACAACTATTACAAACATGATGATTTTGAATTAAATCATCATGATATATAATATTGTTGCACTTATTACACTTCGTCCACATACCTGAAGGAATATTTGGTTTTTCTTCTTCATCTATTTTAATATTTTTTATTGTTCCATAATTAGTACTCTTTTTAAATAAATCCTTAAGCATTCTTCTTCACCATCTTTTCTGATAAAAAACCTGTATCATATTCCCCTTTTTTAAACTCATCCATTTCTAACAAAGAATATTGAAAGTCTATATTAGTTTTAACTCCACCAACACCAAACTCTCCTAACGCTCTTTTCATTTTAACAATAGCTTCATCTCTGTCTTTACCATATGATATTAATTTTCCAATCATAGAATCATAACAATGAGGTATCTTATACCCACAGTATATTGCTGAGTCTAACCTTATTCCTAAGCCTCCCGGTAAACATAGTTCTTCTATGGTTCCAGGACAAGGCATAAAATCTCTCTCTGGATCCTCTGCATTAATTCTACATTCTATAGCATGCCCTTTTAAAACAATATCATCTTGACATATTTTAAGTTGTTCCCCTGATGCTATTTTAAGTTGCTCTTTAACAATGTCCACTCCTGTTATCATTTCCGTAATTGGATGTTCAACTTGAATTCTGGTATTCATTTCCATGAAATAAAAATTGTTATTTTTATCAACTAAAAACTCAATAGTTCCTGCATTTTTATAATTAACAGCTTCAGCTGCCTTCTTTGCAATCCCACCCATTTTAGCTCTTACTTCTTCTGTTAAGAAGGTTGAAGGTGCTTCCTCTAAGACCTTTTGATTTTTTCTTTGAAGAGAACACTCTCTTTCTCCTAAATGAATAACATTTCCATGTTCATCAGCTAATATTTGAAACTCGATATGTCTTGGCTTTTCAATAAATTTTTCAATATATAAAGTATCATCTCCAAAACATGCTTTAGCCTCAGCCTTAGCTGTGTTGTATCCAATTAGGAACTCATCATCATTTCTAGCAACTCTGATTCCTTTCCCGCCTCCACCTGCTGAAGCCTTTATCATAACAGGATATCCTATTTCTTTTGCAATATCTAAAGCATGGTTTTCACCTTCTATTTGTCCTTCATATCCTGGAACAACTGGCACATCTGCACTCTTCATGATTTCTCTTGCTCTAGCCTTATTACCCATAAGGTCAATTGATTCATAATCTGGTCCAATAAATTTAATATTACACTCTCTACACATCTTTGCAAATTTACTATTTTCAGATAAGAATCCAAACCCTGGATGTATTGCATCTGCACCTGTTAAAACACAAGCACTTAATATATTTTGAATATTTAAATAGCTATCCTTAGCTTGTGCTGGCCCTATACAAACTGCTTCATCAGCTAATATTGTATGTAATGCATCCTTATCTATTTCTGAATATACAGCAACTGTTTGTATGCCCAATTCTCTAGCTGCTCTTATTATTCTTACAGCAATTTCTCCTCTATTTGCAATTAGAATCTTTTTAAACATATTAGTCACCTACCCTATTGCGAACATTATCTCTGCTTCACATACCTTTTTACCATCAACTGTTGCAATAGCCTTTCCTATACCAATTGGTCCTCTTAACTTAACAATTTCACATGAAAGTTCAAGCTTATCTCCTGGAACAACCTTTTGTCTAAATTTAACCTTATCAGCTCCAGCAAATAGTGGTATTTTACCCTTAAACTGCTCCATGCTTAATATCGATACTGCACCAACCTGAGCTAGTGCTTCTAATATTAATACTCCTGGCATTACTGGTTCAACTGGAAAATGTCCTTGAAAGAACTGTTCATTCATTGTTACATTTTTATATCCCTTAATCCATTTTCCTTCTTCCATTTCTGTTATCCTATCAACCAATAAAAATGGATATCTATGTGGTAATATTTCTTTTATTTCTTTTATACCTAACATGGTTAGTCCTCCTTAATTAAGAAGATTGGCTGACCGTACTCTACCATATCTCCAGTGTTTACTAATATCTTAACTATTTCTCCATCTACTTCACTTTCTATTTCATTCATAAGCTTCATAGCTTCAACTATACAAAGGATATCTCCCTTTTTAACCTTGCTTCCTACTTCAACAAAAGATGACTTTTCAGGTGATGGAGAACTATAAAATGTTCCAACCATAGGTGATTTAACTTCTTTACCAGATACTTCAAAGCTTTCATTTGTTTCTACAACTCTATCTAAAGTAGTTACTTTATCTACTTTTTCAATGACTTGAACATGCTCTTCTTCCTTAATACATCCAAAAGAACCTTGTTGGTGATTTAATTCACCTCTATTTAATGATTTATCCATTTTTAAATGTGCACCATCAATTGTATATTCAAAATAAGCTATATCAGATTTATTTATAAGCTCTATTAATTCTTTAATATTATTAAATTCCATTTGTCTTCCTCCTAGCCCTTAACAATACTTTTTAAATAGTAATGTTGCGTTATGTCCTCCAAATCCTAGAGAATTAGTCATTGCAAAATTAACATCTTTTTCTCTTCCCTCATTTGGTACATAATCTAAATCTAACTCTTCATCTTTTTCAATTAGACCTCTAGTTTGAGGTATATAACTATCTAGTATTGACTTTATACAAACAATTGCTTCAACGGCTCCTGCAGCTCCTAACAAATGACCAACCATTGACTTTGTTGAAGAAATTGCCAAATTATAAGCATGATCTCCAAAAGCTTTTTTAATAGCTAATGTTTCAAATTTATCGTTATAAGGAGTTGATGTTCCGTGAGCATTAATATAGTCTACATCCCTAGGACATACTCCACCCTCTCTTAACGCATCTAACATAGCTTCACTTGCGCCTTCTCCATCTGGATGTGGAGAAGTAATATGATACGCATCACACGTACTACCATACCCAACTATTTCTGCTAAAATGTTTGCTCCTCTAGCTAATGCATGCTCTAATTCCTCTAGTACTAATACCCCAGCACCTTCTCCCATTACAAATCCACATCTCTCTTTATCAAATGGTATTGATGATCTTTCAGGATTATTTGAAGTATTTAGAGCTTTAAGTGCTGCAAATCCAGCTAATCCCAATTGCGTAATTGGAGCTTCTGATCCTCCTGCAAACATAACATCTGCATATCCATGCTTTATGTATCTAAAAGCATCCCCAATATTATTAGTTCCAGTTGCGCACGCAGTTACTGCTGATGTACAAGGTCCCTTAAATCCATATTTAATAGAAACATTCCCTGCACCTAGATTTATTATAGCCATTGGTATAAAGAATGGAGATATTCTCTTCCCTCCATTTTCAAAGAATTTCTTCGATTCATTTTCAATAGTACCAAATCCACCAATTCCTGATCCTATCATTACACCAATTCTTTTTAAATCTTCTTTTTCTAGATCTAACTTAGATTGTTTTAAAGCTTCATCTGTTGCAGCAATAGCAAAGTGACTAAATCTATCTAATCTCTTTACTTCCTTTTTACCAACAAATTCTTCTGCACTAAAATTCTTAACTTCTCCAGCAATCTTTACTTGAAGATTTTCAGTTTCAACATTTTTTATGAAATCTATTCCTAACTTTCCTTCTTTAATTCCGTTCCAAAATTCATCTACTGTATTTCCAATTGGAGTAACTGCTCCAAGACCTGTAATAACAACTCTTTTTTCCATAATTCTCTCCTCCGTTACATTACCATTCCACCATCAACATTTATTGTTTGACCTGTTATGTAGCTAGCTTCATCACTTGATAAAAATGCTACTGCATTTGCTACATCTTCTGGTTTTCCTAATCTCTTTAATGGAATTCCCTTTTTAGCTTCATCTTTAAATTTATCACCTAAAACTTCTGTCATATCTGTTTCAATAAATCCAGGTGCAACTGCATTTACAGTTATGCCCCTTCCCCCTAACTCTTTAGCTAATGACTTAGTCATTCCAATTACTCCAGCCTTCGATGCTGAATAATTAACTTGACCTGCATTTCCAATAATACCTACTACTGATGACATATTAATAATTTTTCCGGTTTTTTGTTTTACCATTATTGGAGTTATTGCCTTAAGACAATTAAATACTCCCTTTAAATTTGTATCTATTACTGTATTAAAGTCTTCTTCTTTCATCCTTAGTATTAAGGTATCCTTAGTTACCCCTGCATTATTTACCATTATATCAATAATACCAAATTTTTCCTTGCTTTGCATTATTAAATTATTAACTTCCTCTAAATTCGATATATCTGCTTTGATTATCAAAGTATTTACTCCAAATTCTTTGATCTCATCTTCTACTAATTTTGCCTCTTTATCACTATTTCTATAATTAATTACAATATTAGCACCAAGTGATGCAAGCTTTAAAGCTATTGCTCTTCCAATACCTCTTGATGCACCTGTTACTATTGCAGTTTTTCCCTTTAACATAAAAATCTCTCCTTACCAAATTAATTTTTAAGAGCTTCTATAGTTTTATTTAATGTTTCTAAACTTTCCACGTTTAAAACCTTAACTTTTCTATCAATTTTTTTTACAAATCCACCTAAGGCTTTTCCTGGACCAATTTCGATAAAAGTATCTACACCTTTATCTAACATATCTCTAACTATTTTTTCAAAATATACCGAGTTACAAATATGATCTCTTAACATTTCTAAAACATTATCTTCATTCTTATATATTTCTCCACTTAAATTAGAGTACACTTGCTTTTCAAATTTATTTATATTAGCTTTTAGTAATGTTTTATAAAACTCTTCCGATGCTTCTTTTAATAATGAAGAATGAAATGGACCACTAACATTTAGTAATACTCCCATTCCGCCAAGTTCTTTTGCAATCTTAACGCACTCTTCAACTGCATTGTTTTCACCTGCTATAACAACTTGCCCTGGACAATTATAATTAGCTCCCTCTACAACTCCAAATTTTCTTCCTCTTCTTAATAATTCTGCTAATTTTTCATCATTTAATTTTAATATTGCTGCCATTTTACCCAATCCTTTAGGAAGTGCACATCCCATAATTCTTCCTCTTTCTTTAATTAGAGCAATACCATCTTCTAAAGATATAGCCCCCCCATAAATCAAGGCAGAATATTCTCCTAAACTTAGCCCTGCTGTATAGTCAGCTACAATACCTTCTTTTTCTAAAGCTTTTAAGGCGGCAATACTTGTTAATAAAATTGCAGGTTGTGCATTTTCAGTTTCCATAAGAGTTTCACTCGGGCCATTAAAGATTATATCCTTAATCGGCATGTCTAATACATTTTCCCCTTTATCAAAAACTTCTTTTGAAACATCTATATTATCATATAAATCTTTTCCCATACCAACATATTGAGCACCTTGCCCTGAAAAAAGAAATGCTATTTTACCACTCATACTTTCCTCCCACACTAGAAATAACTTCTCTAGCTTCTTCAAATAACTCATTAATCATTTCGCTACAAGATTGTTCTTTTTTAATTATACCTGCAATCTGACCAGCCATTACTGAGCCATTATCAATGTCTCCATCCTTAGCAGCTCTTGCCAGTGCTCCTGCTCCTAATTTTTCTAATTCTTGAGGATCTACTCCTTCTTTTTCTAACTTAATAAATGTTCGTGCCAACTTATTTTTTAATACTCTTACAGGATGACCAGTACTTCTCCCTGTTACTTCTGTATCTATATCTTTAGCAACAATTACTTTATTTTTATAATTCTGATGAACAGTACATTCTTTTGCAACTAAAAACCTTGTTCCTAGTTGAACCCCTTCAGCTCCAAGCATAAAGGACGCTGCTACTCCTCTACCATCACCTATTCCCCCTGCTGCTATTACAGGTATATCCACTCCATCAACAACTTGAGGAACTAGTGACATTGTTGTTAACTGACCAACATGACCACCTGATTCTGTTCCTTCAGCAATTATAGCATCTGCCCCTAATTTCTCCATTCTTTTAGCTAATGCAACTGACGCAACAACCGGAATAACTTTAACTCCTTTATTTTTCCACATCTCCATGTACTTTCCTGGACTTCCTGCCCCTGTTGTTACAACAGGTACATCTTCATCACAAATTAATTGTGCAACCTCATCTGCATGTGGCATCATTAGCATTACATTTACTGCAAAAGGCTTATTTGTAAGCTTTTTTGTTTTTCTTATTTCTTCTCTTATCCATTCAATTGGAGCTGTTCCTGTAATAATACCAAGTCCTCCTGCTTCACTAACAGCTGCTGCTAAAGAACTATCTGCAATCCATGCCATACCTCCTTGAAGTATTGGATTCTCTATATTTAAAATTTCACAAATTCTATTTCCTTTCATAATCAAAACCTCCACTATACAAATAAATCGGGTTTCAAAAAATTAGATACCCGATTTACTTATTTTTAGTTTTTCTAAGCTAACTTTGATTGAACGTAGTTAACAGCATCCTGAACTGATTTAATGTTTTCTGCATTTTCTAATTGAATTCCATATTTTTCTTCAATTTCTATTACAACTTGGAATAAATCTAATGAATCTGCTCCTAACTCTTCAAAAGTAGTTTCTAGCTTAACTTCGCTTGCATCTACCCCTAATTGTTCACATACCACGTCTCTAATTTCTTCAAATATCATTGTTCTTCTCCTCCAATTAAATAAAATCTTTTTATTATATACATGTTTTTATATAAAGCTTATAAATAAGCACTATACTTCTATTAATGAAGCTCCATAGGTTAATCCCCCACCAAAGCCTACTAATATAATTTTCTGACCTTTTTTTAGTAACCCCAACTCATACATATGATTAAGTGCAATTGGCACCGATGCTGCTGATGTATTAGCTGTTTTATCTATATTAACTATAAACTTATCTTTATTAAAGTTTAATTTTTTTGCTGCATAAGCTATTATTCTTGCATTTGCTTGATGTGGAACAATATAATCTATATCATCTAATGATATATCAGTTCCATTTAATACATTCTTTATACTTTCTACAATTACTGTAGTTGCAAATTTAAATACCTCTTGTCCATCCATCTTTACATATTTATGACTTACATTCACTTCATCAATATAAGGATTGTTTAAATCAAAATTTCCAAGAGTTAAAGCTTCCCACTTTTCTCCTTGACCTTTTGAATATCCATTTATTATTCCTCTTCCTTCACCCTTTTCAAGAACTACTGCACCAGCACCATCCCCAAAAAGTATGCATGTTCCTCTATCTGTCCAATCAATTGTCTTCGACAGAGTTTCTGCCCCAATAATTAATGCTCTTTTAAAGTTCATTGTATTCATAAGTCCATTTGCTATTTGAATAGCATATACAAATCCTGAACACGCTGCATTTATGTCAAATGCCATTGCATTATTAGCATTTAATTCCTTCTGTAACATACATGCTACTGTAGGAATTGCCATATCTGGTGAAAGAGTACCTACTACAATTAAATCTATATCTTCTCCTCTTATTCCTGCTCTATCTAAAGCTTGAAGAGAAGCTTTTAATGCTAACTGTGATGTATCTTCACCTTGAGATATTCTTCTTTCCTCAATTCCTGTTCTATCTACTATCCATTGGTGGTTTGTATCTACTATTTCACTTAGCATATCATTTGTCACTCTAAGTTCAGGTAAGTACGCCCCAACCCCTTTAATAATATTTCCCACCATATTCTTTCTCCTAACTATTCTTCAAATTATATTTTTCAACGAAGAATTTATTAAGTCTCTCTAGAGATGAGTATAGTACCTTTTCTTCTTCATCTGATAATCCCTCAACTGTTGCCTCAATCATGTCCTTATGGAATTTTTCATGAAGCCTATACGCTAACTTACCCCTTTTTGTTAAACATACAAGAACTACTCTTCTATCTTCTTCTATTCTTTTTCTTTCAACATAATCTTTTTTTATTAATTTATTTATTGCTGTAGTTAATGTTCCAACTGTTATTTTTAAATCTTGAGCCACTTCCGTCATTGTTCTACTTGTATACATACCTATTGCCTCAATTGTATGTATCTCCGTTACAGATAAATCACTTAATGCTCCATTTTTTAATGATTGCTCTTCTATTTGTAATATATCATTAAATAAATCAACTAATAATTTGTTAAGTACTACTTTCCCCTTATCCATGTTTACACTCCTTTGTTTTCCCTAATATATTTAGTCAAACATTTTGACTGTCAAAATATATTATAGTCAAAATATACACCCAAAAATTTTTTTTGTCAACACTTTCTTTCTTGTTTTTCATAAATTTGTATTAAATTCTATATTAATTATAGTATATTTTTATCTCTTGTAATTTTTATTTTATCCTATTGCTATAATCATCATTAAATATAATATTTTTTTAAATATTTTTACCAATATAATGTAATTATGATATAATTTATATGATATTAAAATTCTACTATTTTATAATTTTTCAATATAAATTATGTAGATTCAATTACTTACTACGGGGGAAATAATATGGAAATTTATATTTATAGAACTTTCAATGAATGGTTAAATGACTCACCTAGCATTGTATTAGAAGGTGATGTGAAGTATTTATCTAGTGGTGCAATTGCAATTGATGCTAGCGATAACCACAAAGTTTACAGGCAATTTTTATCCCTTAATAGAAACTTTGCCATTGTATTTAAAATGCCTTATGGCTTTTTATCTTATAAAAGAGAAATTAACTTTTTTGAACATTATAAATCATGGGAAACATCTAATCCTGAATTTTCACTATCTGGTGAAGTAATAGAAGAAGAAACAACCTCTAATCATATTTCATTTATTAGTGAAGAGGGGTATAAGCAATATATCTCATTAAATGGTCTTTATGCCGTTACTTATGAAAGGTAGGATAATTGATGGATTTAAATGATATAAACAAAAGAGATCTTTATAGAAATTGGAAAAATAATCTTTATGACTTTGAACCATTTTTAAGAAGCTCTCCTTTTGTATCCTTACAAACATATACAAATATTACTTTAGAAAAAATTAAAATTAACTTTGATTTATATAATAGATTCATAGAAAATATAATATTAAAAGAGGTAAAAAAAGATTCATTTTTGATTATCGATCTTCCGTTAGAAGAAATATTGCCAATAGGATTAGTATTAAATAATTCACATAATATTAAACCTATACTTAATCTTAATTTTTTATTTCATCCCTACGGATTAATCGGTACTTCTGATAGTATAAATCTACTGGTTGAAACTTCATTGTCATTAAAGACTATAAATCCAGATTTTTATGTTATGTTAGTTGATTATAATAGATATGGTGATTTTTCACCTGAAGAACATTCTATTAAATTAAATAATCAATATGATCTATGCTCCTATGATATCCCATATGAGGATACTCTAAAACATCTTGGATATAATGAAATTGTATATATATCCTCTTCAAATCCAAAAGAAGATTTAAAGGATTGTTTAAGTTACTATACTAATGGAATTAAAGTTAAATTTATAAAGGTAGGTGATATTAATGAGTGAAGATAAATTAAGTAAAGGCCTTGTTTGTGCTATTCTTGCAGTGTTTGTTGTTGCTGGTCCTATTGGATTAGGGGGGTGTAGTATGAATGATAATTATGAAGAAGAAGAAGAAAGTAGCGGTGGAAATGGTACTGGATATCATCGTAGCAGCGGTGGCGTTTGGTATTCATCAAGTGGAAATTCAGATAGCGGTTCTTCAATTAAAAATCCATCTAAGGGAAGCTCTAGTTCAATAAGTAGTTCAAGTGGTAGTTCTTCATCTAAAGGTGGTGGATATTCTAGTTCTACTGGTGGAAGCTCTTCTAGTTAAATCAAAAGTTAAGGATGTGATATTTTGAAACATCAAAGTTTGTATACAGAAAAAATTTTATTTAATCATTATATGGTTAGTGGACAAGATGAGCTTACAGTACATTCACAAATACCCTTTTATTTAAGTGATACTTGTTTTGATAATATTACTTATTATGGTCAAGAAATAAATAAAATATGTATTAAAATACTTGATGAACTAAATACAAACCATAAGGCTCTACTAAATTATATGGATGATTTTCCTCATAAAGAAAGAATATTCTCTCTTAAAAATAAAGTATCTCCCATGTTTTGGACAAGGTTTGATACCTTTAGAGAAGAGGATGACTCCATATACTTTTCTGAGTTTAATTATGATAAGCCTTGTGGTCAAAAAGAAATGCATTTAGCATCTACACTTTCATTTGAAGGAAATGTTAATGTAGATTTTTTCAATAAATTTAAAGCCGGATTACTTGCTCTATGTGGTAATAGTAATGTTAATGTTGGAATTCTTATGGATCCATGTCATTATGAAGAATTACATCATGCTTTTTATTTTAAGGATATTTTTAAGGATACCAATGTTAATATTATTCAAGTTGGGCCTAAAAATTTATCTGTTAAAGACGGAAAGGTATATGCCTTTAAAAGTGAACCTCTTCAGTTCATTTTTAGATTATTTCCAACAGAGTTTTTTTATGAAATTGATAATATTCTTGAAGTTTTAGAGGTTTTTGAAAATGGTGGAGTTACAATAATTAATGATCCTAGAATACTTGCTATACAATGCAAGGGAGTATTTTCCTATTTGTGGAGATTAGTAACTGAAGACTCTCATCTTTTAAGTGATCATGAAAAAAAAACTATTAAAAATTGTCTTCCTTATACAACTAATTTTTCTAAGGAATATTTACCTGAATTAATTTATAATAAGGATAATCTTGTTATTAAATCTTCACTTGGCAGATATTCAGAGGAAGTGTATATTGGTAATCTCTACTCTACGGATGATTGGATTACTAAAATAAATGAGGTTATGGCCTCTCCAAAACTCCATATAGTACAAAAATTAATCAATACATGTGAAGAATTTACTTATAGACCTACTAAAAATAATATGAATGTACCCATTATAGGCTATGGTAATTTTGGTGTTTATATTATGAACGAAGAAGCAATAGGACTTTTAGTTCGTTGGAGTACCGACCTTTTAACAAATGACGATTATACCTGGATGAGTCCAATTGGTGTAAAAAAATCTCCAATTGAATTTAAAAATATTTTATTACCAGATGATGAACGACTTAAAAAAATTAATCTTATAAATGAAGAATGTTCTTTTAAATTCAACTTTAGTGGTACTCATACCAACATAGATGAATATATAAATCTTTCTCCATTTATAATACCTAAAATACTACATGATGATTTATATGATATTAGCAAAAAATTCTGTGAAATATTAAATAAGACTCGTTTTCATATTTTAAATAATTTAGAATTATTCTCTGTATATTTAGGTATAAAAGGTGATTTAGTTCCTTATATTAAAAATAACATTGATAATTTTTTGTGTGCCATCGGAAGAATAGATTTTGTAATTGATAATGAGGATAATATTAATATTCTCGAATTCAATTCTGAAACTCCAGCTGGATTGGTTGAAGCTATTCAAATTATGCCATTAATCAAGGATACTCTAAATATTAATTTATCCACTGGAAATGAAATTTTAAGAGATAAAATCAAAGAAAATTTCATAAATATCCTTAATTCCTTTTCAGAGTATGCTAAAATAGAAAATATAGGGATACTAACCTGTTGGTATCATGAGGATATTTACACCTGCCAACTTCTTGAAGAAATTTTTAATGAACTTGGTGACTATAACGTTATTTTAGGTAATATTAATGATGTTACTATAAATGGTGATAAGCTTAGTTTATATGGCACTTCTTTAGATTGTGTATATAGACATTACCCTTTAGATTGGTTTGAGCAGTATGATGAAATGCATCCTATTCTTAAAACACTTATGGAGGGAAAAACTAAGTTAATTAATATGCCTCATACATTAGTTACTCAATCTAAAACCTATTTTTCTATTTTACACGAACTAATAGGTACTGGATTTTTAACCACTAGTGAGGAACAATTTATAAAAACTTATATACCTTATACAACTCTTTCTCCAAACCCATCACTTAGTGATGATTGTCTTATCAAACCTATTCTTTCTCGTGAAGGACAAGGTATAAAATTTAGTTATGAAGGAATTGAAAAAGGAATTGAAAATATTATTTTTCAAGAAAGGGTTAATATAAATCCATATAGAATTAAAACATATTCCTCTATAGGCTCAAATTCTCGTTATGTATTTCCTGTTATAGGAATTTATATAAGTAATACGTCTCCATGTGGTGTTTTCACCCGTGTTGGAGATATGGTAACAGACTTTAATGCAATGTTTGTTCCAACCTTTATTAATTAAAATTGGAGGTGAATAAAATGAATGAAGTATTATTTAACATGGGATTAAGTTTTGGATTTGGTATACTTGGAATTATTCTTTTAATACTTGGATACTGGCTATTTGATAAAGTTCTTACTGCACTTGACTTTAATAAAGAACTTAAGGAAAATAATGTTGCAGTAGCTATTGTTGTTGCTGGATTTATGATTGCTATAGGTATTATTATTTCTGGTGTTGTAGCTTAAAAAAAATGTGGGATTAGTAACTATCCCACATTTTTTATTTCCATTTATATAAATTGTTTTGTACATCCCAAAATAGTTTGTATTTTTTACTCTCATTTTTAAATTTTTCTATATCACCATTACTCTGTATTTTTAAGAATTGTAAATTTTCATTTCTCCACTTATTAAAATCTTCTTCAACTTTATTTAAAATCTGTTCTCTAGTTGCTCTAATAAATGCCCCTCCCCCTAAATCTCTTTCTAAATTCTTTAATGTATAATTGTTCTCACCAGGATCTAGTATAATAAAATATCCATAATCCACATTACTTCTTATAAGTCTACCATATATTTGTTTCATTTTAATGCAAATTTGAGGATAATTCACATCATGATATCTTTTATTTTGGTAAGTAGTTATTGCTTTTAACAATGGGTCATCTGGTGTTTTATTCGGTATTTTATCAATTATTACACAACTCAATCCATCACCTGGAACATCTATCCCTTCAAAAAAACCTTTACTCCCTAATATAATAACCCTCTTACTTTTATCCTTTAATAGCTTTATACTTCTTTTATCTTTATAAACTTCAATATTTTCATTTTTAGTCATTTCTAGTAATTTATTATAGAAATCCTCTCTTCTTTTATTGTTATTGAATAAAACTAACATATGACCATCTATCTTTTTAGCCATATTAAATATAAATATAGAATTTTTATCAACATAACCTGCAGAATTATACTTTTCATCTGAATTTATTGCAAAAATTCTAGTCTTATCTCTTAAATTAAATATCTGTGGAATCCTCAATTCCTTAGCAGTATTCTGTCCTAGATGATTTTTTATCATTCTAAATGAATTATCTACTCTTAATGTGGCTGATAAAAAGGTAGTACTTTTTACTCCCTTTAGAAGATTTTCATTTATTAACTCTCCTACTAATAATGGTACATTTTTTATAGTAAATTCTCTAAAATCTAAATCTATTTCTATTATTTTAGCATCATATTTAGATTCTTCTAAAAATTTATCAATAATATCAAATGCATTTTTCATTGATAGAACAAATTCCATTATACTTTTATAATCACTATCCCCATTTGTTTCATCGTCTAATATTATATTTGCAACATACGTTGATAATAGTTTATATAGACTATATATATTTTCTTTTAAATTACTTATATGAGGGCGTGTTGAAACAATACTTTCTTTATATTCTTCTCTCGCTAAATTAAACTCCGTAGAAAAGTTATATCCATCATTTTTTAATTGCATTTCTCTAAATCCACCTAATAACATATAAATATTATTACTTATTTCATCTATCCAATACTTAATATTTTTAAGAGAAATCTGCTCTCTATACCCATGCTCTCCATTTAACTTATTCAACAACATATATATTGACGGGTGACCTTGTTCTATTGAATATAATAATTCAAAAAATACTTTTGTATTAAATTCTTCTGTATAAAAATCATATGCTTTTTCCATAAGATTATGTGATTCATCTAATATTAAATGATTTATTTTTTTCTTTTCTCCATATGGCCAACTCGCTAATAAAGAATGGTTTATTACTGTAATATTTTCTGTTGGAATCTCATTATATCTTTTTCTTAGATAACATGCTTTATTACATTTTTCTAGATTACATTTTTCTGAATCACAACAAACTTCACTCCAATACTCATCTATATTGAAATGTTTATATGCCCACATATTTATGGTTCCTACTTCTCCATATTCGCCTGTTTCTCCTAATCTACTTAAAAATAACCTAGCTAACCTACCTTCTACTCCTTCAAAACAATCTGCTGAATTCAATCTTTCTCTACACAAATAATTATTTTTACCTTTCATTGCTCCATAAGATAACTTATCTAACAATTTAAGCTTATGTAATATATACGGAATATCTCTATCAATTAATTGGTTTTGTAATTCTTTAGTATCAGTTGAAATAACGAAGGAAGAGTCCTCCCACCTTTTATTTATCTTATTTATATAACTTCCAATTGCAGCTACTAATACATATGCAAAAGTTTTTCCACTTCCTGTAGGTGCTTCTATGAATACTCTTTCTCCCTTTTCATAATTTTCTCTTATTTTATTTGAAAACCGCTCTTGATCTCTTCTATACTTATATCCAAAGTCTCCCCCATTATTCCAGATGTCTTCTACTCTTAATAACTCTTCATATTTATTGTAATCAATATATATATCATTTAGAGTTGGTAATTCATCCATTTTTTCTCCAAAGAAAACATATGAATAATCATCATAGTTAATCATTATTGGCTTTAATAAAAACTCTGTCCATCCCCATATATTTTTTAATCTATAATATTTTATTAAAACTTCATAAAGTGTATTTTTTCTCTTTTTCTCTTCCTTATGAAATAATCTGAGTAACAATGCATTTACAACCATAATTAGTTTAATATTGTTATTGTAACAACCTTCTTCCTCAAAATCATTTATGATAATATTTTTAAATAAAAAATTTAGATTATATTCTTTTTTATATGGCTCTAAAATTGTAGCTAATTCCATAGAACATAATAATTTGTTATTTCTAAATAGAAAATCATCCATATATATGATATTTTTAACAGAATTACTATGATAAACAAGAGGAAGATTTTCAATAAACTCTTGAAAATCTTCCTTAGTATTTTTACTATTAATAATATTTTTACCCTTAAAATGATTTATTCTATTTAGACTCTCTCCCTTATTTAGATTAAACTCTGCATAAAATTCATAACATTTTTCTTCCTTAAATTTTATACATGAAACTACGTAGTTATTATTTTGTATAGCTTCTATGTTTACATAAATTATATTGTCTAAAATACTTTTTATCATTTTACTCCTTTTATAAATTTACTTAAGTAAATTTAATATATCTATATCTTCTTCTTTAAAATCGTATTCAGATAATCTATCTTTTTTAACCCATTGAGTTTTAGCAATCTCATTATGAGTTACAATACTCTCTCTTATTATACCTGTGAAAATTTCTTTAGAACATTCTTCACCAACAGGTAATATATTAATGCTTTTCAAGTCAAAAATTGTTACCTTAAGTTGTTTATTTATTTCCTTTAAAATTGCATTATCTGGCATAGCCTTACTTTTCACATCACAACTTACGAATGTCCAAAACTTTGCCTCATTTTTCTTTGTCTTCTTCTGAATAATTAAAATGTTATTGAAATCATCCTTTATTATTACCGAAGCTTTTTTTATTGAATCCATACAAATTCCCCCTAATTTTTAATACTCCTTTTACTATTATATTATATATTAAAATTAGACGGATTCACAGAGAATTTTTGGAAATATTGTTGAATTTTAAACTTTTTTATATTTCGAATTCTTCAATCTCTATAGTATATAATCCGCAATTTTCACAGACGAAAATCCTTATTATATAACTATTATCAACTTTACCAATAGAATTCAATTTTGTATAATTAGTATTTTCATATTCCTTTGAAATTGAACTTATAACATATGTATTATTTTTTGCATATGCATAGAAGTAATACTCTAAAAATCTAAATGCTTTGGTCTCTCCCTTTTCAAATTTACATTTAGGGCAACAACTTCCAAAATACTCTCTTCTAAAAGAAACTTCATCCGAAGCATTTAAAAGAGTTAATATGTCTTCTAGCTCTAAACCTATTAATGGATTCTGCTCATCATTAAAGAACTCATCTAAATTCTCCTCTTCTAATGTATATTCTTTTTCATTAAATTTAAAATTATATTTCATCACTTATGCTATTCCTTTCTACTCTTTCATTTAAATAATTATCTGTTTTCCTAATATACGGTGATTTTAATGCCTTTAACACTTTATATATATTATCAATATCTTCTTCTGTCAAATCATCTAAATCATCTAATTTTTCCTTTATATCATCAATGATGTTATCCTTATAGCTTGTTTTTTGTTTTTTTCTTTCCATGAAGAATGTTGCAATATTACCAGTTAACATTGATATAAATCCGATACCAACAACCATTAATACCACTGCAATCATCCTTCCTCCAAAGCTACTTGGCGATATATCTCCATACCCTACAGTAGTTGAAGTTACAAAACTCCACCATAGTGCATCCCCAAATGTCATATCTTCTGCAATGGCTATTAAGCATGCACCAATTATAACTGTTGATCCTGTAATATAAATAATGTATTGAAAGTTATTCTGCTTTAATACCCTTTTAATTTCATCTCCAAATTTCCCAATTAAAACTATTACTCTTAATACCTTAACTAATTTTGCAATAACATGAGCATTACCTACTCCTAAAAAACTAAGTATATACTCAAATATTTTATATGGTATTATTGTTACCAAATCTATCTTATTATATTTTACAAATTGCTTTTTATCTTTAGCTTTATACAATCTATAAAAATAATCTATTACATATATTAACCATACACTATTATCTATGTACCTTATATTCCTTATGGCATCCTCACTTAAATCCATAGACATTTCAATCATTATGGAGAATAATAATATCAAAGCTAATAGTGACATTATACTTTCATATATTATTGTCTTTTTATCCACTTTCATACCCCTACCACCCTATTATATTATAGTTAGGAAAGTAACCCAACCTATAAGTTTTATTACTTTCCTTATCTTTTTAACAGTTATTCTCTATAAAATACTTAAATATTTTTTTCATCTCTAGTGAATCTTCCATCATCTCTGGATGCCATTGCACTCCATAAATATTATTGCTATTTTTTAACTCTATACCCTCAATTATACCATCATTTGACCTTGCTGTAATTATTATATTTTCTCCCAACTCTTTTATACATTGATGATGAAATGAATTTACTAATACTTTATCCCCTAATATATTATGCAAATTTGTTTCTTTCACTATATTTACTCCATGTGTAGCTATACTTTTATCACTCTTTTGAACATGTTCTATACTATATGACTTATTAAATGTTATATCTTGATATAAGCTCCCACCAAAATATACATTTATAGCTTGCATTCCTCTACATATTCCTAATACTCCCTTATTTTTTTTTATTGCCTCTTCAATAATTAAAAAATCTATTTTATCTCTTAATTCATCAATCATACCTTGATATACTGTGGGCTCTTCATTATATAAATGTGGTGACAAGTCATCTCCACCAGATAAAATAAAACCATCACAAATTTCTATCATTTCCCTAATGATGGTCATATCTTTTATTAAAGGAAGTATTATTGGTACTGCATCTTCTTCAGCTATCCTATCAACATAATCATTGGCAATATAACTTCTAAATGATCCCATCCTAAAATTCTCGTTAAATTTTGTTCTGCTTGATACTATACCAATTATTTTCTTTTTCATGTATCCCTTCCTCCTTAACCTAAAAGTACTTTCAATATAATATATGTGTATTATTATTATTAGTTAACATATAAGTAGTTTATTTTACATCAATGGTGCAAATACTTTTAGAATAGATCGTATTAATCTATTTGCCCAAGATACGTTACTAGCCTCTTCTAGAGTTATTTCTTTACATTTTTCTAATGTATTTAAAAAGTCTTCTTTTATTTCTAAAATAGATTGTGTTTTATATAACCATACTCCACATTCAAAATGTAAATAAAGACTCCTATAATCCATGTTTATAGTTCCAACTACCCCCAACTTATCATCTGATACAAATGTTTTAGAATGTATAAACCCTGGGGTATATTCATATATTCTCACTCCACTTTGTATTAACTGGTGATAATATGATCTTGTAACCATATGCGCATACCACTTATCTTCTTTGTGTGGTGTTACAATTCTAACATCTATCCCAGATTTAGCTGCTAAAGTCAATGCTGTTACTAACTCATTGTCAATTATTAAATACGGAGTATTTATATACACATAATTTTCACTCTTATTTATTATATTTAAATAAACATTTTCTCCTACTATTTCATTGTCTAATGGTGAATCTCCATAAGGTAAAACATACCCTTCTTCATTAATACTTTTAATATCATCATATTTAGGCATATACTTTTCATAATCAACTTCTTCATTTTCATTAAAGCTCCATACTTGTAAAAACATAATTGTTAGATTTTTTACGCCTTCTCCTTTAATTAAAATTGATGCATCCTTCCAATGGCCGAACCTAACTATTTCATTTATATACTCATCAGCTAAATTATTTCCACCTGTAAATGCTATATAGCCATCAATAACTGTAATTTTTCTATGATCTCTATTATTTAATATTAAATTTAAAGATGGAGTAAACTCATTAAATACCTTGCATTTTATGCCTTTACTAATAAGCAAATCACTATACTTATTTGGTAATGTATTAATACACCCTAAATCATCATATATTACTCTTACATCAACACCCTCCTTTACCTTTTCTTCTAATATACTTAATATTTCATTCCACATCTTTCCTTCATGAATTATAAAGTATTCAAAAAATATAAATTCTTTTGCTCTCTTTAATTCACATATTAATTGTTTAAAAAACTCTTCTCCTGGAGAAAGATATTTTGTATATGTATTCTTGCAAATTGGAAATCCTGCATATTTGTTAATATATTTCACTTGATTTGCCACATGCTTATCTTCTTTTTCTATTTCTTTAATTATATCTTCATCCTGCACTATATATGACTTTGTCTCATCTACCTTTTTTGCTATCTTATCCCTCATCTTCCTACCCATTTTATTACCTCCAAAGATTAAATAAAATAGCCCTCCAAATACTGGTTGCAATAAAACTGGTATTGTCCATGCTAACTTATAGGATGGATTATCCTTCCTACTTATTATATATATAACAACGGCCATACTTAAAATTATAAAGAAAAAATATAAATAAATAAATTTCTCTGATAAACTCCATACAGCAAACCCTAAAACACCTAATTGAATAGTAATTAATATTCCAACTATAAATAGTCTACTAAAGATTACTTTTAATACTTTCTTCATTGTATCACTCCACATTTTGACCAAATTATACTATATATATTACCATAATTATAGTATAAAATCCTCCACTTATTACTTTTAATACAATTTATTCAACAGATAAAAGATGGTGATATTTTCACCATCTTTTATCTTAAAGGATATTAAATTTTTTCTTTAAAGGGAGAATCAAACTCTCTCAAATATGGTAATTTTTTATCATTATCCGATATAATTACTTTATTTAAATCTATTGGGAATAATGAAAATGATTCTACATTGATGCCACCTTTATATTGATTAATATAGGGCTTTGTAACTTTATAAAGTATTAATGCACTTTTTTTTCCTTTTACATAATAACCATGACCGCACCCTTTCGGAATGTAAATCAATTCTTTATTGTCATCATTTATTTCCGTTATTATACATTTCCCATAAGCAGGTGATTCTTTCCTCAAATCAACAACAATATCAAGTATAGAGCCACTAATACATGTTATTAGTTTCTCATGTGCTTCTGGTGGTGATTGAAAATGTATTCCCCTTAATGTTCCTGGTTTTGGTAATGCATAATATTCTTCGCTAAACTTAGTCTTTAGCCCATATATAGTAAACTGAGTACTACTAAAAACCTTAACTAAATCTAAATCCTTCTCTAATATTAAGTTTGGTGTAATTAGAAAACATCCTGGTATATCCAACTCTCTAACCTTAAACATAACTTCCACCTATATTTCTTTATCTAAAGTATTAGATGATATATTTTAAATAACCTTTAATATATTATATTAAAGGTTATTTAAAATGGTGTGGATATTTTAGTTTATATGTAAAATTTATCTCATTACAACTCCAGCTTCTTCATCTGAAATAGGAATTAGTGTTGTTGATAATAATCCCTTTTCTTCTTTTGCGTAAAAATGATAATCTAATCCTATTCTAAACCCTTCAGAATATTCATTTTTTAAAATCTTATATTTTTTTTCTGTGAATGTCTTACCAACATAATACTTTCCAGAATCCTTAGTTATTATTACTCTATAAGTCATTAAAGCTTCTCTCCTTTAAATTTAAAGTTCAAACCCCAACATCCCCTATTAGCTACTATAGCTTTAAATCTATACCTGGAAATAAACTCTTATATAATTCATCAAACCCGTCATCATTAAATTGTATTTCTTCTTCACCCTGTACATAGAATTTATTCATTGTATTTACAATTAGTTCAAACTTTTTTAAGTTGTTTTCTTCTAATAAAATATTATAAATATATGCTAAGTGATTTTGCATATATATTTGTATTTCCTTTATATCATCGTCACTTAATTTATTCTCCTTATGCATTTTTGAAACTGGTCCATTTCTAAACATAAAATAAGTTGACGCTTTAGTTATATTTTTTATATACTCTTTTGGTTCTTTATCCATCTTAAACTAACCTCTTCCATAACTATTCAATAATATACTACTTTAAAACTCTATCATTGTCAAATACTTATATGTATATTAATGATTTTTTTTGAATATAATTATAATTCTTATTATATTTACCATATAAATAATCTATTATCAAAATACCCTATTTTTACTATTTCCATTTTTATAATTTTACATTCAAAAAGAGAGAACTTTTTTCTCTCTTTTTACATAATTATCGCCTTTGTTAATTATATCGTTTGCATTATAATATAGTTTTAACAATAGCAAAAATCATAAACATTATTCCTAACGAGATGCACATTGTTGGTAACTTATAAATTTTACTTTTAGAATTCAAAATTACTTCACTTGGTTTATTTGATGGGTATAATATATTAATTTTATCCCCTATATTATATCCCCCCTTATTTACAATATCTAAAAGCACCTCTCTTTCCTCCCCATCATAACTTTTAAATTTTACTAATGGTTTGTATACTGTTAATACTATTTTATTATTAAAAGGGTTTATGGTTTCTTCTCTATCAGCTATTATATCAATAATCTCCCCTTCTGCTTTAACACCAAGCTTATCCAAATTAATTTTAGATATTAAGATAACAACTCCTAGTGAAATTAATATAAGGCTTAAAAATACAAGAAAAGTTAATTGCATAGTAGATCCTCCATATAATTTATAGCTCTCATACAACAACGCTTTAATTTTAAACTTACAAAAGAATTGTAAATCTTAAAAGTTTATGTTTTTCTACTTGAGCACTTAATTACTTATATAATATGACTATCTTTTTTTATTTGTTAATCTAAATTGGTGAATCTATCTACGCTCTTTAAAATTTTACTTTTTTTCTTTACTATTAATAATTTATTAATTTTTTTCCTATAAAAAAGCTAGCAATTCAAAATAACTGCTAGCTTTTAAACTTAATTATTTATTAAAGTCTTTTAAAAGTGCTGCAAATGGATTATTCATATCCTCTTCTGCTTCCTTTTTCATTTTCTTCATAATATTATTTACTTCTTTTTTATTTAATTTGTCAGATTTTTTGTCAAATCTCTTATTAAATACAGATGCTTTTTCTCTAAAATTACAATTAGTGTTTGCACAAACATAAATTTGTCCATCACCTTTTCCTCTTAATTCAAGCCTCTTTTTACATTCAGGACAACGAGCATTAGTATTTCTTGAAACGCTTTCTCTATAACCACATTCTCTATCCTGGCATACATTCATCACACCATTTTTGCCCTTAACCTCTAAAAGGTATTTACCGCAATCAGGACATTTTTTCCCTGTTTTATTATCATGGACAAATTTACTATTATCACCCTTAACTTCATTTACAAGAGATGTTGAATATTTTTTCATATCATTTATAAATATTCTTGAATCACCATTTCCCTTGCTTATCTCCTCTAATCTTTGCTCCCATTTTGCAGTTAGAAGAGGTGATTTAAGTTCTGCTGGAACTAATTCTATTAATTGTTTCCCCTTTGATGTTGGTATAATATATTTATCCTTCTTTTCTATTACAAAAGAGTTAAATAACTTTTCAATTATATCAGCTCTAGTTGCTACTGTTCCAAGTCCTCCTGTTTCGTTTAATGTTTTTGAAGCTTCTTTACTTACACTAACATATTTCTGAGGATTCTCCATAGCTGATAACAATGTTGCCTCTGTAAATCTTGCTGGAGGTAATGTTTCTCCAAATCCCACACTAACCATTACTACATCAATTTTTTGTCCTTTATTAACTCTTGGAAGACTTTGATTTTTTTCATCCTCACTATTTTTATATAGTTTTTTGAACCCTAAATCTTGAGTTACCTTCCCTTTTGCCTCAAGCCTTTCTCCATTAACCTCTGATATAATTTTTGTTTCTATATATTTGTATGGAGGAAGCATTACACTTAAGAATCTTTTAACTACTAAATCATATACCTTTTTTTCATCATTACTTAATAAAGCAATATTTCCTCTTTCCTCTGTTGGTATAATTGCATGATGGTCTGAAACCTTAGAATTATCTACAAAATGCTTTCCTGACTTAATTCCATCTCTTAAAAGACCTTCACATACAGCTCTATTTTCTCCAATAGAAACACATTTGACTCTATCCTTTAAGGTTCCTACTATATCTTGAGATATATATCTAGAATCTGTTCTAGGATATGTTAATATCTTATAATTTTCATATAATCTTTGCATTATATTTAAAGTTTGTTTAGGAGTATATCCCCAAAGCTTATTACAATCTCTTTGAAGCTCTGTTAAATCATAAAGAGCTGGTGAATACTCTTTCTTTTCCTTTTCAATGATATCTTTAACTTCTCCAACACCATTGATTTTTCTTTTAATTTTTTCGGTTTGTTCTTTATCCCAAATATTCTCCTCACCACTTTTACTTTTCCATCTATAATGTACTCCATTATTGTCTGTTACACTTATAGTATTAAAGGCTTTAGGCACAAAATTCCTTATTACCTCCTCCCTTTCAACTATCATTGCTAAAGTTGGTGATTGTACTCTCCCAGCTGAAAGTTGAGCATTATATTTACAAGTCAAAGCTCTTGTTATATTTAATCCAACAATCCAATCTGCTTCTGCTCTACACACAGCTGCTTTATAGAGATTTTCAAATTCTCTACCATCTTTTAAATTTCTAAATCCATCTAAAATAGCTTTATCTGTTTGAGAACTTATCCATAATCTTCTAATAGGTTTTTTCACTCCAACCTTATCAATTATCCATCTTCCTACTAATTCTCCCTCACGCCCAGCATCAGTAGCTATAATAATATCACTAACATCATTTCTTAAAAGTTGTCTCTTGACTTCATTGTATTGTTTACCTGTCTTTTTTAAAACAGTTAATTTCATCTCCTTAGGCAACATCGGTAATGTTTCCATACTCCACTTCTTGTACTTATCTCCATATCCTTCTGGATCTAATAATCCTACTAAATGTCCTAATGCCCACGTAACTATATACTTTTCCCCTTCTATAAAAGCACCTTTATTATTTTTACACTTTAAAACTCTTGCTAATTCTTTTCCAACTGATGGCTTTTCTGCCAATACTAATGATTTTCCCATTTTTATCCCTTTCAATTCTAATGAATTATTAATTCATATATTTCTTTTTCTAATTCTTCCTTATACTTTCCATCTCTAAAGTCAAATACAATTTTTTCTTTCTCATCTATATTTTTCTCTATATTCTCTTTAACAACTTGTGGAAACTCTATGTAACTTTTAATTGCTCCTCCATTTGAATCCACCTTTATAAATGTAGGAATTCTATCTTCACCAGATAGTTCTTTTAACATTTCTTCATTACCTTCTCTTCTAAGAATATCAAATTTTATATTACTATTAACATTAGCCATATCCATTAAATAAGGAAGTGCCGTTGCTACATCTCCACATCTTGTTTCACCAAAAACTATTATATTTACAGGGTCATTTATTTCCTTAACTAATTTTATTATTTCATCTGATAACTTTGCTATTTTTCTTCCTTTATTAATTTTTTCTATATGTTCTTCTTCTGCAAATTTTAAATAATCACTATAGTCCATAATCTGTTCTCCTTTATATATCTAAAAACATATTCAAATCTCTTAACGGTTTCAATTCTTCATCTTCCATTGCATATTCTCTAAAAAAATCATTTTTAGCTATACTTTTCTTAATATCATACAATGCTTTATCATATTCCTCTATATTAACATAAAAACAAGCTCTATTATAATATAAAAATCCTTGTTCTTCATTTTCTACTATTCCATTTGTAAGAATAGTAATTCCTTTTTCAAAGTCTTTCTCTTCCTTATATAACACAGCTAAATTCAAATATGAATATGGATAACAAGGTTCTTCTATTATTGATTTTTCATAATAAGCCTTTGCACTCTCAACTTTTCCTAGCTTACCATAAATTACACCCATATTAAATAATATCCTAAAATGTTCTGGATTAATTTTGTATGATTTTTCTAAATACTCTAAAGCCTCATTATACTTACCTAACTCCTCTAAAATACACCCTATATTTGCATTTGCCCATAAATCATTTGGTGTAAGCTCTAGTGTTTTTAAATAGTATAATATTGCTTCTTCTTTCTTACCCATTTCATCATAAACATTAGCTAAAAAGAAATACGCTCTATCATATTTATTATCTAACTCAATTGCTTTTTTATAAAAAATAATTGCCATTGGATAGTCACCTAATTCATCATAAGTTGTTCCTATACCATAAAATGCTCTTGCTTGACTATTATCAATTTCTATAATCTCTTCATATTTTTCCCTTGCTAAATCCTTTTGACCTAATTTATCTAATAATAACGCTAAATCATATATTAATTCTATATCACGCTTACCTATTGATGTACTATAAGCCTTCTTATAAAACTTTAAGGCTTTTAAATCATTTCTTTCATCCTTGTAAACTCTTGCAATACTTATATAATTTTCATACATGCGATTATCTTCCAAATAATTCACCACCTTATATTTCATTATACTTAATCTATCTAATAAATTCTATATAACTTTTTAATTCACTTAGTACTCATTCATATATCTGCCGCGCTATAATTTCTATAAAAACAAATAAAACCGCATCTTAAATTAATAAGATACGGTTAATATTACTTCTTAAATATTCCAAAAGGTTTCCCAACTGGTAAGAACACTCTTCCAAAATGCTTATTTAAAACTGCAGCACCACATCCGTAGAATGATAATATTGCAATTATAAGTTCTGAATAAGCTGCTAAATTATGCATTGCATGTGGCATAATTCCAAATGCATTTAAAGCTAATCCAATAAATAAGAAATCTATAAATACAAATATTGAGAATAATACTTTATGTGTTTCCATTGCCCCAATAGTCATAATTAAAGTGAAAATTAAATAAGCTAAAAATGCAAATCCTAATTGCTTAGTATCAGCGTTTTGTGCTAATTTTTCACCAAATACACCATTTTGTATTAGCCATGTCATTCCCATAGAATACCAGAAAAATGCATATGCACCAAATGCAGTTGCTCCAAATGTGTTGTCATGTTTAAAATCATTTATACATGCAAATAATTGAGCTGTTGCTCCTAAAAATATTGCCCATGGTAAAACTAGTGAAACACCTTCTGTTAATCCTAACTTTTGTGATGATGCTACTAGTGTAATAACTGCTAATCCAAAAAGACCTAATGCTGATGGATCTGCAGTAACAATTTTAATTTCTTTTCTATCCATTATATAATTCCTCCTTAGTAAAACATACTTAAATAAACTAACAGTTTATTTACATATTGTCAATGGAAAATCAATGTATTACTAAGAATTTATGAAATAATTACTTATAGTCTTTTAATAATTGGATATTTTAACCTTATATACCTCTATATAGGTTTGTACATAAATTTAAAATCGTGATAAACTATTTACTAATTACCTTGATACCTATTTAAGTGTAATAATTTTAAAATTTTAAGGGGGAAAACCTAAATGGACGTAAGCCCGAGTGGCAGTTTTATCTTAATTTTTGTTTTAGTTTTAATAAATGCCTTTTTCTCAAGTGCAGAAATGGCAATAATCTCAATTAATAAAACTAAAATCAATCTCTTAGCTGAAGAAGGAAATAAAAAAGCTCTATTAATTTCTAAACTAATTGATGAACCAAGTAATTTTTTAGCTACAATTCAAGTTGGCATTACATTGGCTGGTTTCTTTGCCTCTGCTTCCGCAGCAACATCAATTTCTGGAAGCTTTGGTACAATATTAAATAACTTTAATATACCATATAGCAACGAAATAGCATTATTCCTAGTAACAATATTTATATCATATATTACCTTAGTTTTAGGTGAATTATTACCTAAACGAATTGCTCTACAAAAAGCAGAAGCAATAGCAATGTTTTCAGTGAAACCTATCACTTTTATTTCAAAGCTTGCTAAACCTTTTGTTATTTTTCTATCCGGATCAACAAATATTTTACTTAAGCTGTTAGGTATGAGTAGCCATAACATTAGTGAAAGAGTATCTAGAGAAGAATTAAAGTCTATTATTGAACTTGGTGAAGTGCAAGGGGCTATAAATGAAATAGAGAGAGAAATGATTGATGGTGTAATTGAATTTGATGATAAATTAGCAAAAGAAATTATGACACCACGTACTGAAGTATTTATGTTAGAAGGAAATTCATCAATTAAAGATAACATTGATGTAATACTAAAAGAAAACTTCTCAAGAATACCTATATATGAGAATGACATAGATAACATTATTGGAGTATTATATATGAAAGACTTATTTTCTTCTGTTGTTACTAATGGTATAGAAAATATTAATATTAAGTCTTTAATTAGAAAACCATATTTTGTTCCTGAAACTAATAGCATAGATAAGCTATTTAAGGCATTAAAGGAATCTCAAAATTATCTATCAATATTAATTGATGAATATGGAGGGTTTTCTGGTATAGTTACTATGGAGGATTTAATAGAAGAGGTTGTTGGTGATATCTCTGATGAGTTTGATGATAATTGTCCTGAAATCGAAAAAATAGACCAGTTTTCTTATATAGTTAACGGACTTGTTACTATTGATGAAGTTAACGATACTTTAGGTTTGACCCTTAAGTCTGATTCTACTGACACAATTGGTGGTTTTATAATGGAATTGTTAGGTACTGTGCCTAAAGAAGATGATAATATAGAAATAAATCATGATAATATTTTCTTTAAAGTATTAACATTAGATGAGAAAAGAATAGAGAAAATTAAAATTCATATAAATTAAAAAAAGAATTATAGGGGCAAACTAAATCCCTATAATTCTTTTTTAATTATTATATAATGTTTGGAGGTATTTTACTTTATACTATGCTTTTAAAACCTTATTTGTTACTTTTGTTTTGCAATTAAAAACTTAGTTTTTATACCCATATTTGTGAACATTCTTTCATGTTCAGTTACTACATTACCTTCAAATCCACTATTATGTAAGTCGTAGGTTATGTATTCAATGTTAAATTCACCATCTTTAAAGTATTCTAATGACTCCTCAAATAATGTGTCATCATCTGTTTTAAACCAAATCTCTCCATCTTTGTTTAAAAACATTTTATACTTTTCAAGTTGTCTATTATGAGTTAACCTTCTCTTTTTGTGTCTATCCTTTGGCCAAGGATTACAGAAATTAATATAAATTCTATCAACATTATCTTCTTCCCCAATAGCTTCTTCTATTAACCCAATTTCCTGAGCCATAAACTTTAGATTATCTATTGAAACTCCAGCTTCTTCATATGCCTTTTCTATGTTTCTTTTTGCTAAAACTAATACCTCATCCTTAATATCTATAGCTATATAGTTTACATCCTTATTTTGAGAACCGTGCACTGCTATAAATGTTCCTTTTCCACATCCTAATTCTAGATATAATTTATCACTTTTATTTTCAAAACTACTTTTCCAATTATTTTTTTGAGTTTTTGGCTCTGTAATAAAAAAGTTACACGCTTCTAGCTCAGGTCTTGCCCAAGGCTTTTTTCTTAATCTCATGTTTTTCACTCCAATTTTTCTTTAAATAACTTTCTTAATTATTATAACAGTATTTCTCAATTCCCTCAATAATTCCACTGACAATTTCTTTTTGATACTCCTCATCTATCAGCTTATTAAAAGCTTGCGGATTATCAATATATCCTACTTCAATTAATACAGAAGGACATTCTCTTTCTATTGTTACCATAAACCAATTATTTTTAGCTCCTCTATCAAAATTACTTTGATCCTTTTTAAATAACACATCTTTATAAATATTCACTAAACTACTGTTTATACTTTTTGCTAATTCCATTGAAAAAGGTGTATTATAATACGTTTCTGTAGCATTTATTTTACCAAATCCACCTGAATTGTGGTGAATAGAAACAAATAAATCCGCATCATTTTCTCTAGCAACTTTACCTCTATCTTTCAATAAATATGTTTTTTCTTCTGTTTTTAACCTAATTACCTTAACCCCCTTCTTTATTAACTCCTCTTCTAACAACCTTGAAATTTTGAAATTTAAATCATGCTCTGTAATTCCGTTCCATCCCTTCGCCCCTGTATCCTTCCATTCAGACCCACTGTATCCATGTCCTGGATCTATTACAAATGTTGCACCTTCTAATTTTTTTAATTTATGCCTAAATATAATATTTAAGTATCCTTCTTTATCATAAAATGAGTAGTGACCACAATACTCACCTTTATTTTTTAAATCTAATATAATTTCATTTCCACTGCTTTTCACACTTTTGAATATAGTATTATCAAATAAATTAACATTCCCTATTGACTCAGTATACTCAAAAGTTATTATTCCTTGATTTATATTATAATTATCTATTGAATAATCCCCATCTTTAAGCCCTTTAAAGTCTATTGGTTGAAATATTATTGAAAATGGCACATTTTTTTCCGTCTGCAACCTTAAAACTGTGTGATTTTCTCTATCATATATTTTAATATCAGTAATTTTATTAGCTTTAATATCTTTATCATTATTTAATATTTTTATATCTTCTTTTTTTACACGAACTCCACAATTTAAATTATAATATTGTTTATTATCAACAACAACCTCACTAACAATATAGTCTATAACCCCCTTAGGTAATGTACTCTTTTCCATAAGTGGTATAGAATCTATAGTATTATCGTCGTATACCATAACACTATCATTAATTAATTCCCCTACTCTTAACTCTTCCTCTTGCTTTTTTAGGATTTTAACTTCTCCTCCAAATACTTCTTGAGTTATATAATTTAATGTGGCAATAACTTTAATCTTACCTGAATTAGAATTTGTAGCTATACCCTTTGCTGTATATTCAGCATATGTTGTTCCCTTTGAGCTTATATCTTTTAAGGTTTGTGTCTGAATTAAATCATATTTATTATCCCCTACTTCCACATATGCTTTTGCTCCATCATATAGTTTTGCTGTTATTAAAAATTCTTTTCCTTCTTCAAGTTTTAATAAATTTGAGGGCATTACCGAATCTATTATTTTAAATTCCTTTTCTACTGTTATTTTCTTCTTTTTATCTCCAAGCTTAAACTCTACTACATTAACTCCATCATTTAGCTCTACTCTTTCTATAAAATTGCCAGTATAATAAACTTCCAATTTCCTCCCATTTATTGTTAGTTCCTTAGTTGGATCTGATTCTCCATAAATAGCTATTGAACCTTCCCCTGTTTTTATATTATCCTTTTCAGGTATATTAATTTTAAAATTATCTATCATAGGATTTATTATTATCTTTTTATCTTCCTCAAGATTTTTATTAACAACATCATGATTATCTCCATCAATATTACTTTCTCTACTTAAAAATATTATTGATATACCTAATATAATACTTGTTAAAATTATTAAATTAAGTATTGTTTTATTTTTTCTCATAAAAACTCCTTCTTACATGTATCTATACAAGTTATCTTACTTAGATTTATTAACATTTATATTATCTTTAAATTATAGTTTTTTATACTATATATTCTTCCCTCTACATTTTCAATTTAACATATAATTTCTATCAATTCCACCATTTCTCATATAATCTTTGCATACTTTTGAAATTTTAACCATTTACTCTTGAAGATACCCTAATTTCATATTAAAATATAATTATATTTTAATTATATTATAATAGGAGTTAAAACTATGAGCGTAAACTTTGAATTTGCTACAGCAAATAGTATGAAAACAAACATTTCAAAGAAAATACTTCTTGTATTCTCTTTAACATCAGTATTGAATATAGCCATTCAATACATATTTTTAAACCATATTTTCAATAAAATTGAGTCTAGTCAAACTATTACGGATTCACTATTAAAGGACTATTCCTTACAATTTCTAATCTTTACTATTGTTACAACATTTATCTTAGTTATTGTTGGCACAGCATTTTGTTTTAGACACCTTTGTCCTATTGCTAGATTATTAAATAATTTTAGAATTCACATCGAATTCCTTGTTGAAGGTGATTTCTTCTATAGAATTAAACCTAAACATTTTGCAAGAAAAGATGAGCTTGGTGCAATTACAAAAGCAACAGATAATATGCAGGTTTCTATAATAAATATGGTCACAGATATAAAAGATTGCGCAACTGTAATGAACAATCAATCCATGAACCTAACAAATACCTCTACTGATATGAGAGATTTAACTGAAAGTATTTCATCTTCAATCTCTGATATTACAAATGGAATTGCATCAGAAACATCTGAAATTATACATATAGTTAATGAACTTTCTGAATTTAATGACCAATTAAAAGTAAGTGTTGAAGGTGTTAACGAATTAACTCAAATGGCTAATAATGTTGATTCACAAGCAAATGATAGCTTTAAAGAAATGGAATCACTAAATCAATCATTTAATGAAGTAAATACAATTTTTGATGAATCTGTTGATATTCTAACAACTATGAGAACTAATATTGAAAAGGTAAATGAGATAACTGAACTTATTAATAATGTTGCTGAACAAACAAACTTATTAGCATTAAATGCTGCTATTGAAGCATCTAGAGCTGGTGAGGCTGGTAGAGGCTTCTCAGTATTATCTACTGAAATTAGAAATCTTTCAGTTCAAACTAAAGAATCTTCTATTAATATTAATAGTCTTATTAATGCCGTTTTAACAAGCTCAAATAATTTAGTTCGTAAAACTACTCAAATGTCTGAAAAATTAAGTGAACAAAAACATACAATTAATAATTCTATTGATTCATTTACGCAAATTTCATCTTCTGTTACATCTATGACTCCAAAAATAGACAAGCTAGGTAGTAATTCTACTGATATGCTATCTAATAACAAAGTTATACTTGATAAAATGGAAGATTTATCCAAGGTTGCTTCAGAAATGTCTCAACTTTCAGAGAATATTAACTTATCTACAGTTAACCTTATGAATTCAAGTGAAATTGTCCTTGGCTCTGCTAAAGACTTAACTAACTTAGCTGATAAAACGATCTCTTCAATTTCAAAATTTAAACTTGAAGATGAAAATGGTATTGTTAATAGAAATGAAGGTGTAAAATAATAAAAGCCCACTGCAATAGTGGGCTTTTATTTATTTAGAGTTTCTTAAAGTAACAACTCTATTAAATTCCTCTTCAGATATTTTTTTTCTTTTACAGTAATCATTTTTTTGTTCATCTGAAACGCTGTCTAATAAGAAATACTTACTATACTTTGATCCAAAGTATAAGCCACACACACTTCCTGTAGGATTCATTAAATAATTATCTGTTAATTGTATATTAGTATATTTATTTACATTCAATAACTCAAAGAGTTTTATTTTCTCAGAATGATCTGATAAACTTGGATACCCAAATGCAGGTCTAATCCCCCTATAGTTACACTTAAATAATGATTTAAAATCAAGTATTTCATTTGGAGAATATCCATAATATTCTTTTCTATAATTATAGTGTAAATACTCTGCAAAGGCTTCTGCTAATCTATCACCTATTATTCTTACTAGAATACTGCGGTAATCATCCCCTAAATCTTTATATTCTTTTGAAATATTATCAATCTCTTTTCCAGATGTAACTATAAATGCTCCTAAATAATCTTTTATTTTACTTTCTATAGGCGCTATAAAATCACTCAACGATAAATATACATCATCCTTATTTTCTATTTGTTGGCGTAAAGTATTAAATATAATTTCTTTAGTGCCTGTCTTTATTATTAAGTCATCATCTTTTGAATTGCACTCAAAAATCCCATATACCCCTTGTATATCTATTTCTCTTTTACTTAATTCATCTAAAATAGTATTACTATCTTCATATAGCCTTCTTGCTTCTTCTCCATACTTTTCATCCTCTAATATTTGAGGGTATGGTTTATACATATCCCATGCTAAAAATAACATACTCCAATCAATGTATTGTCTTAACTCTTCAACATTTACACCTTTAACATTTTTAACCCCTAAATTATTAGGAGCCTTTATCTCCTCTTTTTCCCAATCAATCTTATACTTTTTACCTCTGGCTTCTTCTAATGGTATCATCTTAACATTTTTAGCTAGATATTTTTCTCTAGTTTTTTTATACTCTTCTTTTATATTTATCAAATACTCTTTTCGCTTTTCCTCATTGACAATAGCCTTACATACTTCAACCGACTTCGATGCATCAATACAATGTATAACTCCACCTTTGTAAAGAGGTTCAATTTTCACAGCTGTATGAATCTTAGATGTAGTAGCTCCACCAATCATAACTGGTATATTAACTCCTCTACGCTCTAACTCACTTACAACCTTACACATTTCATCTAATGATGGAGTAATTAATCCTGATAAACCTATAACATCAACATCCTCCTTAATTGCCCTATCTATAATTTCCTCTAGTGGTACCATTATACCTAAGTCTATAATTTCAAAATTATTGCAGGCTAACACTACTCCTACAATATTTTTCCCTATATCATGTACATCACCTTTTACAGTAGCCATAAGTATCTTACCTGACTTAATGGATGATGCATCACTTTTTTCTTCCTCAATATACGGCAATAAGTAGGATACTCCTTTTTTCATAACTCTTGCACTCTTTACAACCTGTGGTAAAAACATTTTTCCATCTGCAAATAGTCTTCCTACCTCTGTCATTCCATCCATTAAAGGACCCTCAATTATTTCTAATGCTCTACTATAATTTTCTCTTGCTTCTTTAATATCCTCTTCAATAAAATCTCCAATACCTTTTACTAAGCCATAAGAAATCCTCTTTTTATAATCATCATTTCTCCATTTCATCTTAGTCTCATCATTATTATTAACATTGATATTTTTTAAATCTTCAGCAATTTCTACCAATTTGTCTGCTGCACCTTTATATCTATTTAATACTACATCTTCTATATATTTGACTAAGTCCTTATCAATTTCATCATAAATTTGAATCATTCCCGGATTAACAATTCCCATGTCCATTCCATTCTTTATAGCATAATATAAAAATACTGAATGCATAGCTTCTCTAATTGTATTATTCCCTCTAAATGAAAATGATAAATTTGAAACTCCACCACTAACCTTTGCATATGGTAAATTTTCTTTAATCCATTTAGTTGCCTTAATAAAGTCCACACCATAATTATCATGTTCCTCTATTCCAGTAGCAATCGCTAATATATTTGGATCAAATATTATATCTTCTGGTGGAAACTTAACCTTATTCACTAAAATATCATATGCTCTCTTACAAACCTCTATCTTTCTAGTATAATTATCAGCTTGCCCTTTCTCATCAAAGGCCATAACCACAACTCCAGCTCCATAATTTTTTATAAAGCTTGCATATTTTATAAATTCATCTTCACCATTCTTTAGTGATATTGAATTTACAATACATTTACCTTGTATTGATTTTAATCCTGATTCTATAACTTCCCACTTTGAAGAATCTATCATAATTGGAACCCTACAAATTTCTGGCTCACTACCTATTAACTTTAAAAATATTTCCATCTCTTTTTTTGAATCTAATAATCCATCATCAAAATTTATATCAATAATTTGTGCTCCATTTTCAACTTGTTCTCTAGCAATAGATAATGCTTCTTCATAAGCCTTTTCCTTTATAAGTCTTAAAAACTTTTTTGACCCTGCAACATTTGTCCTCTCTCCTACATTGATAAAATTACTTTCTTTTGATATTTTAAGCAACTCTAACCCTGCAAACTGAGAATATTTCTTTTTAATATTAGGTTTTCTAGGCTCTTTATTCAATGAAATATTATAAATTTCTTTAATGTGTTTTGGTGTTGTACCACAGCATCCCCCAACAATATTTATACTTTTATGCTCTATCATCTCTTCTACAAACTTAGCGGTGACCTTAGGCTCCTCATCATACTTACCAAAGCCATTCGGTAAGCCAGCATTAGGGTGTACTGATACATATCTATCTGTTAATTCACTTAACTCTCTTACAAAAGGAATTAAATCCTTAGCCCCAAATGAACAATTTAATCCTATAGAAATTACATCATCATGGTTTATAGATGCTACAAATGCTTCTAATGTTTGTCCACTTAAGGTCCTTCCACTTTTATCAGTCAAAGTAACTGATATCATTATAGGTAAATTAACATTTTTCTCTTTATACACATGGGTTGCAGCACAAAGAGCTGCTCTTGCATTTAAAGTATCAAAAATAGTTTCAATTAAAAGTAAGTCAACACCACCATCAATTAACCCAGCAATTTGCTCTTTATATGCACTCTCTAGTTCCTCAAAGCTTATTCCTCTTATAGCAGGATTCTCAACATCTGGTGATATAGATAATGTTTTGTTTGTAGGTCCAATTGACCCGGCCACAAATCTTGGTTTTTTTTCTGTTGTAAAATTATCTGCACATTCTCTTGCTATTTTTGCACCTTCATAATTTATTTTATAAACATACTCTTCTAATCCATAATCTTGTTGTGAAATTCTTGTGCCATTGAAGGTATTTGTTTCTATTATATCTGCCCCATTACTTAAATAATCATTATGTATATTTTTTATATATTCACTTTGAGTTATAGATAATATATCATTATTGCCCTTTTGTTCTATGTGAATATCTTTAAATGCTTCTCCTCTAAAATCTTCTTCTTGTAAATTTAAGTTTTGTATACAGGTGCCCATTGCTCCATCTAAAATTAGTATTTTTCTCTTTAATTCTGTTTGTAAATTTTTCATTTTATCGCCCCCAATTTCTAAAAATAAAAGATGGTATTATTTATTATAATATACCATCTTTTTCAATATTTATAAACAATTACTTCATCAATACATCAAAAATATTTAATTTGATATTGATGCTATTTTATTACATTTATATTTTATTTATTATTTCACTTATCTCATTCTTTACTTTATTCTTTAATGAATTATATTTTTGCTTATTCTCATTTATTATCTTTAAGCGCCTTTGACTTTCTTCTAATTTTTCTTCTGATTCAAACTTTTTATCTACAAACCTTCTCCCACCGTCTTGGTCTCCTGTAGCAATTGCCCTTTGAGCATATTTAGAATACTTGTCCACCTGTTCAGCATAATCTGATATTAGCTTAATTAATCCATCTTCTTGTTTTATCGCTTCTTTTTCTTCTATTAAAATTTCATTTAGCTCATCATTTCTTTGCTTTAAAAGCTGTTCTAATTCTCCAACTTCAGTGGTATCTAGGCTCCTACTAATTATTTTTGAATATTTTGAAAGTATACTCACCCTACTCACTCCTATTGTTTTATAATGTATATAAATTTATTAAGCATGTATAAACTTCTCATATACTCCTATTATATTTTGCCAATATTTTACTGTCAAATATATTTTAGTAATATTTTTATAATTATACAATAAAATATTTATGTATTAATTTTTAAGGAGAAAAAAATGATTGAACATTCACCCTATATATCTTTATTATTATCAACCTTAGCTGGACTCAGTACCGTTTTAGGTGCAATTATTGTTTTTTTATTCAAACCTAATGGAAATAGGTTAATTACATTTTCCTTAGGATTTTCTGCTGGTGTTATGCTTACAGTTTCATTTACAGATTTATTACCCAGTGCACAAAATAGTATATCAAAGATTCATGGAAACTTCCTTGGAACTTTATTTCCAATAATTTTTATGCTATTTGGTATTCTCATGGCTTATTTAATTGATAGGTTCATCCCCTCTAAGGAGGATCAATATACTGATAATAAAAAAAATGAATTATTTAACCTTGGAATAGTATCAATGATAGCAATTATGTTACATAATTTCCCTGAAGGTATAGCTACATTTATGTCTTCATATCATAGCCTCTCTTTAGGAATATATATATCTATTGCAATTGCTCTTCATAATATTCCAGAGGGTATATCAATTGCAGTTCCAATATACTACTCTACTAAAAATAAATTTACAGCAGTAAAATATGCATTTATTTCTGGTGTTGCCGAGCCTCTTGGAGCGCTACTAACCTTTTTGTTTTTGAAGCCTTATATAAATGATCTTTTCCTAGGAATAATCTTTGCGGTTGTATCTGGTATAATGTTGTATCTAGCCCTGATTGAGTTAATTCCTACAGCCAAAAAATATAATCATAACAAGGTCTATCTAGTTTCTATATTTCTTGGAATTATAATGATGCTTATTAGTCATTTAATGCCACATTAAAATACTTGGTGTATTATATTAACTAATACACCACATCATTATATTTCTAACTTCATAATAATTAACTCTAAGTATTTTTTTTGTTAATTTTTTTCAATAATCCATCTAATATTTCAATATGGAACTCTTCATCTTCTATTATTCTATATAGAATCTTTTTTATGTGCTTATCCTCTATTTCCTCTATATGTTTCTTGTATTGAACAATTGCATCAACTTCGCTTTGAATATCAAATTTTAACATTCCTCTCAAATCTTTTCCATAGTTAATGAATTTAGGTGACCAACATTGAAACTTATCCTTTTTACTTCGTCCATAATATAAGTCTCCACCGAGTAATACTATCAATTCTCCAATAATATCTAAGTGCTTCATCTCTACTTTAGAAATCTCTAATAAAGCTGCTGATACTTCCCTATTAATTATGCCTAATCTTATGTTATGATTTAAATACTGTGTAACTGCTGTCATTTCAGAGCATGCTCCAGCAAAATCATTTGATAAAATATCGGCATAATGTTTATTTTTTTCACTAACCATAACTTCAGGATATGGTTTATTTAATGCCCATTGATTATTTTTTTCTTCCTTAATATCATCATTACTTGATGAATTATTACAATTACATCTTTCACCCTTATCTTCTAAATAAGCTTTTTTCTCAAGTTCCATATTATCAACATCTGACCGCATATTTATCTCCTATAACAATAATCCACTATTATATATTATTAATAATAGTGGATATTGTGATAATTTTTTAAATACCTTTATATAAGTCTTCTAAAATTAAATTATTTTCATACATAAAGGATGCTACCTCTACACCTACATACCTATAGTGCCAAGGCTCATATGCGTATCCAGTATCTGCTTCTCTTCCCTTTGTATATCTCATTATAAATCCATACTTATGTGCATTATCTTTAAGCCACTTTCCGCTTTTGGTATTTTCAAAATTAACTAAAAGCTTCAAATTAACTTCTTGTGATGTAATATCAACTGCTAATCCTAACTGATGCTCACTTTCACCCTCTTTTGCAGAGTATAATCCTCTTTTCCAGCTTGGTTTACTACTATAAATTGATTTCTGAGTTGAATATGATCTATATCCACTTAACAAATATAATTTTATCCCATCATTTTCTGCTTGATTAAACATATCAGACAACGGCTTGTCTATTTCATTTGAAATAGTAATACTTCCGCTAGTTACTCTAACCTTTGGCTTTACTATTTGTTTAGGTACAAAATTACTTGATAAATTGTTATTTTTATTAACCAATTTTAAAGTATCATCTTTATTATTATCTATAATTGGTATTATATCTATATATTTTTTTATCTTACTATTCTCATAGGATTCAATTCCTTTAGATATAGCTTGTACTATATTATCTTGATTGAACTCCCATGCACCTGATATTATTTCAACATTGTCATTCTTAATTACTATTCCTATTATTCCACCTAAAAGTACAGTTATCGTAGCTCCAATTATTATTTCTTTTTTCATGTATCTTCGCTCCTTTTACGACCTATTTTACCATAAATATAAGCACAAAAAAAGGTACCCTGAATACAGAGTACCAATATTATGCTTCTTCATATTAAATTTCAAATATATCTTTAATTGCACCTGTTGGGCACTTTTTAGTACATATTTTACAATTTACACATTTTTCATAGTCTACTTTTGCTAATGTTCCATAAACTTTTACGGCTTCTTTTGGACAGTTTTTCTCGCAAAGTTTGCATCCAATACAACCAACTTTACAATTGTCTCTTACTGCTTTACCTGCATCTTCTGAATTACAAGCAACTCTTACCTTCATTTTTAAAGGTACTGATTCTATTAATCCTTTTGGACAAATATTTATACATGCTCCGCAATTAGTACATTTTTCTGTATCAACCTTTGCAATACCATCTACTATGTGTATAGCATCAAATTCACAAACCTTAACACAACTAGCTAATCCTAAACAACCATATGAACAAGCTTTTCCTCCACCTGAAACCATCATAGAAGCTTCAAGACAATTACTAACTCCTTCATATTCATAATTCATTTTAGCATTGCTACATGTACCATTACATTTAACAAAAGCAGTCATCTTATCTCCTGTTTCAACTGTAACACCTAGCACTTCTCCTACCTTTTCTGCAACTTCTGCTCCTCCAACAGAGCATAAATTTGCCTTTGCACCATCCATAACAACTGCTTCTGCGTATGCATCACAACCTGCAAATCCACATCCTCCACAGTTTGCTCCTGGTAGGCACTCTCTTAATTTTGGTATTTTAGGGTCAACTTTTACTTCAAATTTCTTTGATGCAAAACCAAGTAATAATCCAAATATTAATCCTAAGACACCTAAGCTTAATGCTGCATAAATAATACTCATTACTCTTTCCTCCTAGTGAATTAATCCTTGGAATCCTAAGAATGCAATTGACATTAATCCTGCTGTAAATAATGTAATTGGTAGACCTCTTAGTACCTCTGGTATATTTTCATTGTTATCAATCTTTTCTCTTATAAACGCTAAAAGAACGATTGATAACATATATCCTGATGCAGCCCCAACAGCATTAACTATTGATTCTACAAAAGTAAAATTATCTTGTATATTAATAACAACCATACCTAATACTGCACAGTTTGTTGTTATTAATGGTAAAAATATTCCTAGTGCCTTATGTAATGCTGGACTTAACTTTTTCATTGCCATTTCTACAAATTGCACTAAAGCTGCAATAACTAAAACATTAGCTATTGTTGATAAATAATCTAAACCTAATGGTTGTAATATTCCATAGTAAACTAGGAATGACATTACAGATGCTAGTATCATAACAAAAGTAACTGCAAATCCCATTCCGATTGCTGCGTCCTTCTTCTTAGAAACTCCTAAGAATGAGCAAATTCCTAAGAATTTTGCAAGAACGAAGTTGTTTACTAACATTGCACTAATAAATATTAAAAACAATTCCATCTACATTCACCCTTTACTTTACTATTTTAATTTCTTCCTTATTTGATGTTCCACAACTTCCTGTACCACATCCACTACAGCTTCCACAATTATGTTCTAATGGTTTAATAGCTGTACCATTTTTCTTCGCTTTTCTTATATTTATAGCATTTAAAATTATCATTAATCCTCCAAGAGTGAAAAATGCTCCTGGTGCTAAAATCATAATTGATGCTGGTAAATAAGTTTCAGGCATTATTGTAATTCCTAAGATGCTGCCTGCACCTATTAATTCTCTAACTGACCCTATTGCAAATAATGCAACTGTAAATCCAAGACCCATTCCTATGGCATCAAATATTGAAGGGAAAACACTATTTTTTGATGCATAAGCTTCTGCTCTTCCTAATATTACACAATTAACAACTATTAACGGAATAAATATTCCAAGTGACTTATAAAGGTCTGGCACATATCCGTGCATTAACATGTCAACTACAGTAACAAATGATGCTATAACAACTATGTATGCCGGTATTCTTATTTTATCTGGTATTAATTTTCTAACAGCAGATATTATCATATTTGAAAATATTAAAACTACTGTTGATGCAAGACCCATTCCTAATGCATTCTCTGCACTAGTGGTTACAGCAAGTGTTGGACACATTGCTAAAACTTGAACAAATATTGGATTTTCCGTAACTATACCATTTTTTAATCTCTCAAAAAACTTGTTCATTTTTATCCTCCTAACTAAATTAAACTTTTACTACTCACTTGCTCCAGATGTTGAATCCTGCTCTTCCTTTGGAGCAACTTCTTCACCCTTTACATTCTCTTTATAGAATCTCATTGCATCATTTACAGCTGTTCCCACAGCTTTAGATGAAACTGATGCACCTGATATTCCTTCAACTTCGCTTTCCTTAGTTGGAGAAGTCTTTACTATTTGAATATCTTCTGTAATTCCTAAATTTCTAAACTTAGATAGGAAACCATCTTCTTCAATTCTTGCACCTAATCCTGGTGTTTCTCCATGTGCTTGAACTTTTATACCTGTTATCTTATCATCATTTGATATAGCTACAACAATGTCAACTGGTCCATGGAATCCTTTTGTTGTTACCTTAAATACATAACCTATTTGAGTTTCACCGTTTTTCGCTTCAAATATTTCTGTTATGATATCTGTTTCCTTTAATTTAGAATCACTTATTCCTGTAGCTTCTGGCATTATATATGCTAAATCTTCTTTATTTAACTTTGAATTTTCAAATATTGCATCTTTAGTTAAATCATTAGCAAATCCTAATAATAATCCTGCTATTGATGTGATGACTAAAAGTATTGCACCTAATTTAAGATTTTCTCTCACTTTAAGCCACCTCCCTTTTGTATTTCTTCGTTGTTAAATACTCTATTACAGGTGTTGTTAAATTCATTATAATAATTGCGTAATATGGTCCTTCTGGATTATATCCCTGTACAACAATTAGAGCTGCAATTATTCCTGCTCCAAATCCAAATATATATTGACCTACTTTTGTCATAGGTGTTGTAGCATATTCTGTTGTCATAAATACTGCTACTAAGAAAAATGCTCCTGATAATAAGCCATCTTTACCTAGATAACTACTCATTCCGTATGCAGCTATTAAGAATGTTAACGGTGCTCTTAGGTTGATTCTATTTCTTAATACTAAGTATAACCCACCTATTAATATTGCCAATATTGAAGTTTCTCCAATATTTCCTGATGCTTGTCCTATAAACCTATCCAATAGTGATACGGTTTCTTCAACAACTGCTGTTGAAGCAGAAGTAGCTGTATCTACCATTTGAGATGGTGTTGTTACAGTTTCAACAATTGGCTTTGCCATTACAGATGCCCATGAAGCAATTAAAAATGCTTTTGTTGCCGCTGCTGGATTCATAAAGTTTTGCCCTAATCCTCCAAAGAATTGTTTAACTATAATTGTAGCGAATGCTGCACCAATAGCTGGTACCCAAAGTGGCACATATGTTGGAAGAATAAGTCCAACAATAAGACCTGAAACTATTGGACTGTAATCAGTTATCCACGGTCCATTTTTTACAAATCTGTTCCATATCATTTCTGATACCATACTTACTATTACAGCTGTAAGTAAAATTTTAAATGCATTTGCACCATAAAAATAAATACCTGCCCCAGCAATTGGTAATAACGCAATAATGACATCCATCATTATTTTGTTAACTCCATCACCCTTGTGAATATGAGGTGCAGGTGATATATTATGTACTCTATTTTCCAAAATATTCACTCCTCTTCTTTTCTTATGTGAATTAATTATTTTATAAAGTTTTTAGCTGTCTTTATTTTATGCGCTAACTCTATATTTGATGGACAAACATAACTGCATAATCCACATTCTGTACACTTACTTCCACCAAACTTCATAAACTCTTCCTTCTCTCCTCTTTTCCATAGCTCTGCTAACTTAATTGGATTAAGATTTTCAGGACATGCTCTTAAGCACTTTGAGCATCTAATACATGCTATTTCTGAAGATTTTCTGCTTTCCTTTTCATTAAGGAACAGAACTCCTTGAGTATTGCTAACTATTCCTGAGTCAAATGAGAATTGAGCATTTCCATTTAATGCCCCACCAACAACTACTTTATTAACTTGATTATCTTGTCCATTTAATCCTTTAAATAAATCTCTTAAAGTAGTTCCTAATCTTACCTTAACAACCTTATCACTTTCAACTGAACCACCAAATACTGTTATGTACTCATAAGTTTTAGGTTTGCCTGTTAAAATTGCTTCTCCTAAATATACTAATGTACTTAAATCTTCAATTAATACGTTATCAATTTCAGTATCATTACCAAATTCCTTTTTAACTAAATCACTTGTTATTGGTTGGTTTTTCACAATTTTTATTTCACAGTTATCTATTAATTTGTTAAGTATTTTAAATGATATATCTATTGCTACATCTCTTTTCTCAAGAACTTCATTTCTACAAAGATTAACTTCATTATTATAACAGCTTACAATAATTTTATTCCCTTCATATGCTCTATACTTTAATGATAGTGGTAACCCATTAATATCACTTAACCCTAGGGTTTGTAGCTTAGCTAATAATTCTTCTTTTTCTAACTCATCATAGTTTATTTTTTCTTCAGTACTTGCTAAATCTTTAATATCACCTATTACAATTGCTTTAGCTTTATTTCCTTGGAAATTAACAATATCATTTATTTCTAATATTGTTCCTGAGACACTACTAATTAATGGAATGGAAAAATCGTCTTTTTCCTTACCTATAACTTGTCCTTCTATAACTTCATCACCTTTTTTCACTAATGGAGTACAGTTAACTCCCTTGCTTTCAAGGTAAAAAACAACAGTACTATTATTTATTAGTTCCCCAACATTCTCATCCTTTAGTTTAAATATAGGATTCGAAATTTTAGTACCTTTAAATAAATCCTTTAAAGACATAAATATCCTCCTAACTGATTTCTTATTTTTCGACATGTTATTACAACAATTCGACTGATTCTCATTGTATCATAATTCTATTGCTAAACACAAGGTAGGTTAAATTTTTAACATTATATTAATTTTATTAAATTAATTCATACTTTATTGTATAAATAATTAAAAGGCACACTAATTCTAGGTGCCTTTTAATCAAAAATAATATAGATTCAAAAATCTTATATATTATTTTTTAACAATCATATTCTATAACTATAAAAGGATACGGATTATTTCTACATGATGCCAAATAATATCCATTGTAATCGGTTAATAACTTTATTGTTATACCATAATTATACCATGGATTTATCACCCAAAACTTACACAAATCAGTTATATCCAACATAGCATATTTTTTTATTTGTGTTGGATCAATGCAGATTTCTCCCACATATTTCATCTCTTTTGGTACCGTTAAGTAGTTAACCTTTTTTTCGCTGAAGTCTTGTAAATTTCCATAAATCCCCACTTTTGATTCACTACTTACGATTTCTCCACACAAATATATCATCAAAGTAGCTCTCTTTATTTCATAGGGATTTATATTATAACTTTCTAAAGAAAATTTCATTAAACTCGAAGCTTCATAATGTGCCCCACAATTTTTTCCTACGCATAAATAAGTATCTCTTGAAAAATTTTTATAAGGATATTTTGAAGAAACAAATGTTGAAGCTGTTGCCTTATATCCAAGGGTCTTCAATTTATTTTTCTCCTTTCAAAATTAATAAAATCGGCTTTATTTATATAGTATGTAAAACCTATATAATAGTTCTCCTAACATGCCTCATTATTTAATAAAAATCCTCAAAATTACTCATTTATTGTATTATTCAAATTTTATTTCATTAAAACATCTAGGCACATGGAATGCTGGATTTTCGGTATCAATATTTGCCCATGTTCCAAAATGAGGTTTATCTGTTAAATCTCCACACTTAGTAAAATTACCTTTTATTATCTTACCTGATGTTACATCAAAATCTCTAAAGAATGCCTTTATAAATTTAAATGGTATTTTATATTCAATAGTCCATACTTTAAAGTTATCAAACTCTCTTTGATTTTCAACTGTTACATCTGCTTTAATTTCAAAAAATTGTGGATTTACATATGTCATATACTCTCTTACAGGTGGTTTGTTATCTAATTGTAAAACTAGTACTCCTGCTGCATTTATTTCAAAATTAAAGTATCTGTCATCCTTTTCTGGCTCTGGCAAGAAGAAAAATTCAACGCAGCTATCTTCCCATACTGGTGCATTAAATTTACTCTCATTCACTCTTATTTTTTCTTCCGTTGCAAAAAATTTCACTCTTATATCTTCATCTGTATAAAATAATTTAACTTCAACAAACGGCTTGTACCCGTTTACATCCCATGGAAAATTATTTATTTCTACAGGAGTAATGTCTTGCCACACTTTACCATCAATATTTTCTTCCTTTACTTTTTTTATAATATACATTTTACACCTCTCACACTTATCTAACTCTCAAAAATATTATACCATAACTTTCTTAATTTTCTCAAAATTATTTTGCATTATAATTAAGTATTCCTCACAAAAAAATAAATGTAACAATATACTATATCCTATATGTACTGTATTTTAATATTTTCTAATTATCAAACATATATATAAATTAATCACCTCTGTAAACATTGTCAGAGCATTTATATTACAATTAAGAGAAAGGAATGTACAATAACATGATCGAATACAACTGTCAAGAAATTGCAAGGCACTTTAAATTTAACGGGGAACTCTCAACCTCTACTCCCCATATTTGTGGCCATATTAATGATACCCATATTTTAACTCTATTAAGCCCACTTGGAACTAATAATAAGTATATTCTCCAAAAAATAAACACTAATATTTTTCCTAAAGTTGATGAATTGATGAATAATATTTTTAGAGTAACTAAACATATAGAGAATAAAATTTTAGCTAACGGTGGTGATATTTCTAGAGAATGTTTATGTTTAATTCCAACTTTAGATAATAAATTATATTATAAAGATCAAGATAACAATTACTTTAGAGCATATAACTTCATTTCTGGTGCAAGCACATATATGAAAGTTGAAAACCCAAGCGACTTTTATAAATGTGGTATAGCTATAGGTAAATTTCAAAATCTTCTTTCTGATTTTCCTGTTAATACTTTATATGAATCTATACCTGATTTTCATAACACCTCAAAAAGATTTGATAAATTTATGGAAGCTGTAAACAAGGACATTGTAGCTAGAGCAACTGATATTAGTGATGAAATTAACTTTATCATAGATAGAAAAGGAGAAACTACACTTTTAATTGATTTACTAAATGATGGTAAACTCCCATTAAGGGTTACCCATAACGATACAAAATTTAACAACGTAATGATTGATGATTTAACTGGTGAGGCCATCTGCTTAGTTGATTTAGATACAGTTATGCCTGGATTATCTCTTTATGATTATGGAGATTCTATCCGCTCTGGTGCAACAACTGCTCTTGAGGATGAAACTGATTTATCTAAAGTTAACTTTGACATTAATCTATTTGAACTGTTTACTAAAGGATACTTAGAAGCATGTGGCTCTGCCCTTACACCTACTGAACTTGAAAATCTTGCTTTTTCAGCTAAATTAATTACACTTGAACTTTCAATGAGATTTTTAACTGATTATCTAAATGGTGATAAATATTTCCATATCCATAGACCTAACCATAATTTAGAAAGAGCTAGAAACCAATTGAAACTAGTTAAAGATATGGAAGAAAATATGGATAAAATGAAATCAATAGTTAATAAATATATCTAAATATAAATAAGCAGGGGCATACCCCTGCTTATTTATATTAGATATCTTTTCTAAAGTATTTATCCTTAAAATCAACTCTATCTATTAATGAATATGCTTCTTCTCTTGCCTCTTCGTGAGTATTTCCTATTCCTACCACTGATAAAACTCTTCCACCTGCTGTAATAAGTTTTCCATTGCTTTCCTTAGCACCTGCTAAAAATACTCTATCCTTAATTGAATCATCAATTGTAATTTCATATCCTTTAGTAAAATTTCCTGGATATCCAAGTGATGCTAAAACTACATTAACAGCTACTTTATCCATCCATTTAACTTCTACATTTGTCAAATTTTCATTTAGAGCTTCTTCAATTAATTCTACTAAATCGCTTTCCATAAGCGCTAACACAGATTGAGTTTCTGGATCTCCCATTCTTACATTATACTCTAAAAGATAAGTTCCATTATTAGTTATCATCAATCCAAAGAAAATTATCCCCTTGAAATCGAAACCTTCTTCCCTTATTCCTTCTAAAGTTTTTTTACTTATATTCTCTTCAAAATCATCTAAAATTTCTTTAGTTACATATGGATTAGGTGCTACTACTCCCATTCCACCAGTATTTGGACCCTTTCCACCATCAAATATTTGCTTATGATCCTTAGCAGATATAAATGGAATTATTCTATTACCATCAGTTATTGATAAAATCGAAGCCTCTACACCATTTAAAAACTCTTCAATTACAACCTTTTTGCCAGCACCATTAAATATATCATCAACCATTAAAGTATTTAATCCTTTAAGTGCTTCCTCTTTATTTTCGCAGATTATAACCCCCTTACCTGCAGCAAGACCATCAGCCTTAATTACAGTAGGATAGTTACATTCATCTAAATATATTTTAGCTTTTTCTATATCTGTAAATACCTCATATTGAGCTGTTTTTACTCCATACTTCTTCATGAAATCCTTTGAAAAAGCCTTACTTCCTTCAAGCATTGCACCTCTTTTATCAGGACCAAATATTCTTAATCCCTCTTTTTTGAACTCATCTACAATCCCCTTAGTTAATGGTTCTTCTGGACCTACCACCGTTAAATTAATATTATTACTTTTTGCAAAATCAATTAACTCATTAATTTCAGTGGTATCTATATTTTCACATTTATCTAAAATTGCAGTTCCTCCATTACCTGGAGCTACAAATATTTTTTCAACCTTACTACTTTGAGCCATTTTCCATGCTATTGCATGTTCTCTCCCACCTGAACCTATTAATAATAGTTTCATAACATTATCTCTCCTTTTATATAATAAGATAGTGATTTAAAAATTTTAGAGGAATAAGTAATTAAATACTTAGTAAAGGATTTTTAATTTATTGTATACAACATCGAAATAAATCACTATCTTATAAACTAATTAATGTTTAAAATGTCTTAGTCCTGTAAATACCATTGATATTCCATGCTCATTACATGCATCAATAGATTCTTGGTCTCTTTGAGATCCACCTGGTTGAATTATTGCTTTAATTCCAGCTTTAGCTGCCTCATCTACAACATCTCTAAATGGGAAGAACGCATCTGATGCTAAAATAGTAGCTCCAATCCCTCTTCTTAACGCATCTTGAGTTGGCCAAATTCTATTAACTTGTCCTCCTCCAATTCCTAAAGCAACACCATCATTAACTACAACTATTGCATTAGACTTAACATATTTAACAACCTTCATACCAAATATTAAATCTTGCATTTCTTTATCTGTTGGTTTAGTTTCTGTAACAACCTTTATCTCATCAACTAACTTCTTATCTTCCTCTTGAACTAAAATACCACCATCTACAGTAACCATATATTTATCATCCTTTGGATTACTGTTAAATTTAAGAACTCTCAAGTTTTTCTTTGTTCTTAATACCTCTAAAGCATCCTCATCATATTCTGGAGCTGCTATAACCTCTAAGAATATTTTAACCATTTCTTCAGCTGTCTTTTTATCTAATCTTCTATTAAAAGCAACAATACCACCAAATATTGATGTAGGGTCTACTTCATATGCCTTCATATATGCCTCATATGGAGTTTCTCCAATAGCAACACCACATGGAGTATTATGCTTTAAAGCACAACAAGCTGCTTCATCAAATTCAGAAGTGCATTTCCATGCAATATCTACATCTTTGAAGTTGTTATAAGATAATTCCTTACCATTTAGAACCTCAAAACTATTCATTGCACCATCAACCATTGTTGAACTATAAAAAGCTGCGCTTTGATGTGAATTTTCCCCATATCTTAACCCTTGCATTTTTTTATAAGAAACTGATAAATATTCAGGATAGTCCTCATCATCTAATAAGAAATTTGATATTGCCCCATCATATGCACTCATTAAGTTAAATACTTTTCCTGCTAGCTTCTTCTTTGTTTTATATGATACTTCACCAGCACTAGTAATTTCTTCAACTACCTTTGAATAATCACTTTTATCCGAAATTACCACAACATCTTGGAAGTTCTTAGCTGCTGCTCTAAGCATTGTTGGTCCACCAATGTCTATAAACTCTACTTTTTCTTCAAAGCTTAAATCTTCTTTAACCTTTTGGAAGAATGGATATAGATTAACTACAACATAATCGATTGTATTAATATTTCTTTCATTTAAAACATTCATATGTGCATTATCATCTCTAACAGCTAAAATACCTGCATGTATTAATGGATGAAGTGTTTTCACTCTTCCATCTAACATCTCTGGAAAATTAGTAACTTCATTAACTTCAATTACAGGAACTCCATTTTCCTTTAGATGTTTATATGTTCCTCCAGTTGATATTATTTCAACATCCTTAGAAACTAAAAAGTTTGCTAAGTCTAAAACTCCCTCTTTATCAAAAACGCTTATTAGTGCTCTTTTTTTCATTTAAAACCCTCCTAAATTGTCTTAACCTTACCATTAATAAACTCAATCTTTTCTTCTGAAATTAATTTTATTGCCATTGGTAAAAGCTTATGCTCTTCAACTAGTATTCTTTTTTGAAGAATCTCCGGAGTATCCTCAAAATAAACTGGCACAGATTGTTGAAGAAGAATTTCTCCTCCATCAACCTCCTCATTTACAAAATGAACTGTACACCCTGAGTATTTAACTCCCTTTTTTATAACTGCTTCGTGAACTCTAATTCCATACATTCCTGGTCCACTAAAGGCTGGAATAAGCGATGGATGAATATTTATTATCTTATCTTTAAATTCTTTTAAAATTTCTCCATCTAATATTGAAAGGTATCCTGCTAAAACAATTAAATCAACCTTTCTTCTAACTAACTTTAAAATTTCTTTTGAAGTTTCATTTCCAAATTCTTTTTTTGTTATAGTGTAGGTACTTATTCCCTTAGCTTTAGCTCTATCTAACCCAAAGACATCAGCCTTACTACTTATAACCATTTCTATTTTACAATTTAAATTACCATTATCTATTTCATCAATAACTGATTGAAGATTTGATCCTCCACCAGATATTAATACTGCTATTTTAAGCAAACACCTTCACCTCCTGAGGTAACATATCCTATTTCATAAGCACTCTCTCCCATTTCTATAAGTGCTTTAATTACCTCATCAGTATCATTTTCATTAACACATAATACAAATCCTATTCCCATATTGAAGGTATTATACATGTGACTTCTATCTACTCCAAGACTTTCAATCTTTTCAAAAATCTTTGGAAGTGGATATGAATCCTTTTTTATTACAGCTGTTAATTCTTCACTTTGGAACATTCTTGGAATATTTTCAATAAATCCTCCACCCGTAATATGAGCCATTCCCTTTATTTCAAACTTCTCAATTAATTCTAAAATAGGTTTAACATAAATTTTAGTTGGTGTAATTAAAGTTTCCCAAACCTCTTTTCCATCAAACTCATCTTGTAAATTAGGAAATAACTTTCTTACTAATGAATACCCATTTGAATGTAATCCTGAAGATTTAATTCCTATTAATTTATCCCCTGGTTTTATATTTTTTCCATTTATAATTTTATCCTTATCTACTATACCAACTGCAAACCCTGCCATGTCGTATTCACCCTCTTTGTAGAAGCCTGGCATTTCTGCCGTTTCTCCTCCAATAAGAGCACATTCTCCTTGAACGCATCCATCTGATATCCCTTTTACTAATTCAGAAGCAACTTCTGCTTCAAGCTTACCACATGCAATATAATCTAAGAAAAATAGTGGTTTAGCTCCATGACAAAGAATATCATTAACACACATAGCAACACAATCAATACCAACTGTATCATACTTTTTAGTCTTAAATGCAATTTCAAGCTTAGTTCCTACTCCATCTGTCCCTGAAACTAAAACTGGTTTCTTATAACCCTCTGGCAATTCTACCATTCCTGCAAAAGAACCTAATCCATTTAAAACATAATTAGTCATTGTTCTTGATGCATAATCCTTTATTAATTGTACTGATTTATATCCCTCTTCTATATTAACTCCAGCCTCTTTGTACGTAATCATAACTCCACTACCTTTCTAAGTGATCTTTTGCTGTTTCAATTGGTGTTGCAACTGGATATACTCCATTAAAGCAACCAACACAAAAACCTTCTTTACCTTTAAAGCATTTGTACATTCCTTCTATACTTAGATACCCTAATGAATCTGCCCCCATTAACTCTCTTATTCCATCTACTGAATTGTTAGCTCCTATTAATTCACTTCTATATGGAGTATCAATTCCAAAATAACATGGATATTTAACAATTGGTGAAGCAACTAAAAAATGTACTTCCTTTGCTCCAGCTCTTCTTAATGAATCAACCAAATGTTTAGATGTTGTTCCTCTAACAATAGAATCGTCTATTAATACAATCCTTTTTCCATTTACATTTACCTTTAATGGATTTAATTTAACTGCTACAGCTCTCTCTCTAATTTCTTGAGATGGTGTAATAAAAGTTCTACCTACATATCTATTTTTAACAAATCCTGTATCATACGGTATTCCCGATGCCTTTGCATATCCAATGGCTGCTGGTATACCTGAATCTGGTACTGCAACAACCAAATCTGCTTCTACTGGATGCTCCTTATATAACATTTCACCTGATTTAACTCTTGTTGTGTGCACATCTAACCCATCAATTATTGAATCTGGTCTAGCAAAATAAATATACTCAAATGCACATGTTTGGCATGTTGTAGCTTCTGAATATTGAATTGAATTAATTCCTGTTTCATCTATTACAACAATTTCTCCTGGATTAACATCTCTAACTAATTCTGCTCCTATTGCATCTAATGCACAACTTTCAGATGTTAACACATACCCCTCTTCGAATTTACCAATACATAATGGTCTAATTCCGTGAGGATCTCTAGCTCCTATTAACTTCTTCTCTGTTAAAATAACCATTGCAAAGGAACCTCTTATAGCTTGAATAGCATCAACAACAGCTCTTTCTATTCCCTTCTTTGCTCCTCTTGCAATTAAACTAGCGATTACCTCTGAATCTATTGTTGTATGAAACACATGTCCTGCATCCTCTAGAAGTTCTTTTATAACATCAGCATTTACAAGATTTCCATTATGAGCCATTGCAATTTGTCCTAGTTTACTTGCACTTAATAATGGTTGTGAATTTTCTACCTTTGTAGCACCTGTAGTTGAATATCTAACATGTCCAATAGCAACATTACCTGTTAACTTCTTTAAATCATCTTGAGTAAAGGCTTCTGTAATTAAACCTAAGTTCTTATGCATATTTATTTCTTCACCATTGGCTACTGCTATACCAGCACTTTCTTGCCCTCTGTGTTGAAGCGCATATAATCCGTAATATGTCATTGAAGCAACATCCATTTCCTTATTCGCATATACTCCAAATACTCCGCACTCATCTTTAAATTTTCCATTTTCATGGTCAATAATATTTAAATTGCACATATACCCAATACCTTCCTTCTATCACCCTTAGGTGCATAATAAATTATGCACCCTACAGGCTTATTAAAACTATTTACTTAATCTGTTTAAAATTTCTACATATGCCTCTTCTACATTTCCCATATCTCTTCTAAATCTATCTTTATCAAGCTTTTCCCCAGTTGTAGCATCCCAGAATCTACAAGTATCTGGAGATATTTCATCAGCTAAAATTATTTCTCCATTATATCTACCGAACTCTATTTTAAAATCTATTAAGTTAATATTTAATTTCTTGAAGAAATCTTTTAATAAGTCATTTACTTTCGCTGTTATTGTATACATTTTCTCTAACTCTTCAAAAGTTGATGCTCCAATTCCAACTGCATGATGATCATTAATTAATGGATCTCCTAATGAATCATCTTTGTATGATAATTCAAAAACAGTTGTTTTTAATTGATATCCTTCTTCTAAACCCAATCTTTTTGCCATACTTCCTGCTGCTACATTTCTTACAATCACTTCTAACGGAACAATTTCTACTTTTTTACAAAGTTGCTCTCTCTCATTTAACTTTTCAATAAAGTGAGTTTTAACACCCTCTTTATTTAACATTTCAAATATCATTGAAGTTATTGCATTATTCAATACTCCTTTGTTCCCTATAGATGCTTTCTTTTCACCATTAAAAGCCGTTGCATCATCCTTATAATAAACTATTACTTCATCTTCTTTATCAGTTCTATAAATCTTCTTTGCTTTTCCTTCATATAACATTTCTAATTTTTCCATTTTACAACTCAACTCCATTTCCATTTTCTTCTATAAATTTTCTTTTCATTTCTACTCTATAATTTAATAATTTATCTTTTATCTCTGGATATTTTATTGATAGCATTTGTACTGCTAACATTCCTGCATTGTAGCTGTTATTAATTCCAACTGTTGCAACTGGAATAGATTTTGGCATTTGAACTATTGAAAATAGTGCATCCATTCCCTCAACTGCCCCTTTAACAGGGACTCCTATTACTGGCATTGTTGTTTGTGAAGCAATAACTCCTGGCAAATGTGCTGCAAGTCCTGCACCTGCTATTACAACCTCACATCCATTTTTCTCAATTTCATTTAAGGTTTCTACTAATTTCTCTGGAACTCTATGAGCTGATAAAACATAAGCTTTATACTCAATATCAAATTCTTTCAGGGCATTTGCTGCCCCTCTCATTACATCTGTATCTGATTTACTTCCGAAAAAAATTGCAACTTTCATTTCATACCTCCACTACTTAAAATATTTAACACCTGATTCAAATATCTTTTGATCAAAATCTCCATATACATTTTTATATAAATTATTTCCTATTCTTTCTGAGTGGGCCATCTTACCAAGTATTCTTCCATCTTCGCTTGTTATTCCTTCTATACCTAACATTGACCCATTTGGATTAAATGGCATATTTACTGAAACTTCTCCATCTAAATCCACGTACTGTGTAGCAACTTGTCCATTTTCTATTAATTTATTTATCAGTTCTTGTGGAGCAACAAATCTACCTTCACCATGTGAAATTGCAACTGTATGAACATCTCCTAAATTAACTCCTTGAAGCCATGGTGATTTATTTGAAACTATTTTAGTTTTAATCATTGAACTCATATGTCTATTTATATTGTTATAAGTTAATGTAGCCATATCTTCTTCAATATCTCTTATTTCCCCATATGGAAGAAGTCCTAACTTAATTAATGCTTGGAAGCCATTACAAACTCCTAACATTAAACCATCTCTATTATTTAATAACTCCATTACTTCTTCTTTTATTATCTTATTTCTGAATACTGTTGCTATAAACTTAGCAGATCCATCTGGCTCATCCCCTGCTGAGAATCCTCCAGGTATCATAATCATTTGAGATTTTTTAATTTCATTTCCTAAATCTTTAATTGATTCAGTTAAACTTTCTTTATTTAAATTATTTAACACAAATACTTTTGCCTCTGCTCCAGCCTTTAAGAATGCTCTTTCACAATCATACTCACAATTGTTTCCTGGGAATACTGGAATTAACACTCTTGGTTTTGCAATTTTTATAGATGGTGCTACAATTTTATTTGTATTATATAGCTTTGTTTCAATCTTCACTTCAACATCATTAGTTTTTTCTTTAAATACCTTATTCAAAGTTACTTCTAATGCGTTTTTTCCTTCTTCAAGTGAAATACTTAAGTCATGCTCTTTTGATATAATTACCTCTTCATTAATAGTTCTTCCAATAAGCTTATAGTTAGCACCATTTAATTCTTCCTCACTACCTATAAACTCTACTACTAAACTTCCATAGTTAAGATCAAACAGTTCTTCTTTACTTAAATTTTCTATTTCCACACCTATCTTATTTCCTAGTGCCATCTTAGTTAAGGCTTCTGAAACTCCACCCATTTTTAATGAGAATGCTGATATTATCTTTCCTTCACCAATTAACTTATATAAAATATCTAAGTTGTTTTTAAACTCTTCTATATTTAAAGTATCATCTTCAATTCTTGAAGCTTTTAATAATACAATCTTAGATGACTCCTTTTTAAATTCATGTGATATTACTCTATCAGGAGCTTGTGTTCCAACTGCAAAGCTGATAAGAGTTGGTGGAACATCAATATCTCCAAAGCTTCCAGACATTGAATCCTTACCACCAATTGACGGTACTTCCATATCCATTTGAGCCTTGTATGCTCCAAGTAATGCTGAAAATGGTTTACCCCATCTTTCTTCATCCTTACCTAATCTTTCAAAGTACTCTTGGAAGGTTAATCTAGCTTTTCTAGCATTCCCTCCTAAAGCTGCCAATTTTGTTAAGCTTTCAATTACAGAATAATATGCCATGTGGAATGGACTCCAAACACCTAAATCTGGATTAAATCCATATGTCATTATTGAAGCAGTATTGCTTTGTCCTCTTAATACTGGAATCGTAGCAACCATGCCTTCAGTTTTTGTTAAATTATACTTACCACCAAATGGCATTAATACTGTATTACTTCCTATTGTTGAGTCAAATCTTTCTATTAATCCTTTTTGAGAAGCAACATTTAAAGACTTAATATTATTTATCCACTCTTCTTTAACATTTTTCACTTCTTTATTTAAAGGTGATTTCTCTATTGGACTCTTTACGAACACAGCTGTTTCTTGTGTCGCACCATTTGTATCTAAGAAAGTTCTTTTAATATCAACAATTGTATTTCCTCTCCAGAACATTCTTAATCTATCTGTATCAGTTACTTTTGCAACTACTATTCCTTCTAAGTTTTCTTCATAACAAAGCTTTATAAACTTGTCTACATTATTTTCATTTACCACAACTGCCATTCTTTCTTGTGACTCAGAAATTGCAAGCTCTGTTCCATCTAATCCCTCATATTTTTTTGGAACCATATCTAAATCTATATCAATCCCTCTACATAACTCTCCAATTGCAACTGATACTCCACCTGCACCGAAATCATTACATCTTTTAATTAGGGTTGTTAATTCCTTATTTCTAAATAATCTTTGAATTTTTCTTTCAGTTGGAGCATTTCCTTTTTGAACCTCTGCTCCACATTCATTAATAGAGTCTTCTGTGTGTTCCTTTGATGAACCTGTTGCCCCACCTATACCGTCTCTTCCTGTTTTTCCACCTAGTAAAATTACCACATCACCAACTGTCGGTTCCATTCTTACTACATTTTCCTTTGGTGCTGCTGCAATAACTGCTCCTACTTCCATTCTTTTAGCAACATAATTTTCATGATACACTTCTGCTACTTCTCCTGTTGCTAATCCTATTTGGTTTCCATAAGATGAGTATCCATGTGCAGCTCCAACAGATATTGTTTTTTGAGGTAACTTCCCTTTTATAGTTTCTTCAACAGGTTTAGTCACATCTGCTGCTCCTGTAACTCTCATTGCTTGATATACATAAGTTCTACCTGATAAAGGATCTCTTATAGCTCCACCTAAACATGTAGCAGCCCCTCCAAAAGGTTCTATTTCAGTTGGATGGTTATGTGTTTCATTTTTGAACATTAATAGGTAGTCCTCTTCACCATTTTCCGTTTCAACCTTAACATTTATTGAACAGGCATTAATTTCTTCTGATATATCTAAATCATCCAAAATACCTCTTTTTCTCATTTCCTTCATAGAAATAACTGCTATATCCATAAGATTTACATCTCTATCACTATCTTCACCATATACATAGTCTCTTGAATTCATATATGATAGATACGCATTTTCTATTAAATCTGCATATTTTCCTTCTTGAATTGTTATTTCTGTTATTTTTGTTTGGAATGTTGTATGTCTACAGTGATCTGACCAATATGTGTCTATAACCTTTATTTCAGTAATACTTGGCTCTCTACCTTCTTCTTTGAAATAATCTCTTATCATTTCTAAGTCATCTATGCTCATTGCTAATCCTAAATTATTATGAAATACTGTTAAGTCTTCTCTAGTTTTTTGAATAAATCCATTTAAAATTTCTACATCTTTCGGTGTTGGTAAACTTGCACCTAACTTAACCTCATTAATGTCAACTTCTCTTGAATCAACTGGATTTATATAATATGATTTGATTGCTTGAATTTTTTGATTTGTTAATTCTCCTTGTAAAACAACTATTTTAGTCCATTTTACTTCTACTCTATTTGACGATAGTAGCATTATACACTCCGATGCTGAATCTGCCCTCATATCATATTGACCTGGCAAAAATTCAACTCCAAATGCTATATCATTATTTTCTAATTTAAATTCCTCATAAACATTATCAACAGTAGCTTCTGAAAAAATAGTTGTTACTGCTTTCTTATAATATTCTTCACTAATATCTCCTATGGTATATTTGTTAATGATTCTGACCTTATCTAACCCCTCAACTCCAAGATTAGTTTTCAGATCATTTAATAGACCTATCGCATCAACATTAAAACCTTCCTTTTTCTCAACAAATATACATCTAATATTATTCATTATTTTACCTCCAACTCCCATAGTAGAATTTCAATACGAACATTATCTTACTTTTTCTTTATTTATTCTCTTTTGTTAATAATAGGTTATCAAACAATATTTTTCATGTCAATATTATATTTAAATTTCTTTTTAATATTCGTATTGTTTCGAACTATATTAAATTTTATATTATTTATAATCCGTATCCTTGTAGTTTTATTTCAATATTTTATAATTTTGTGTTATAATTCCCATATTATTTACAAGGAGGTATTCATATGTATTTATATAAACATATTTTAGAGGTTTCCCCTAAACAAACTTTAATTAATATAACTGCTTTAATACAAAAAGATATAACTAAATCTAGAATCAAAAATGGTATTGTAATCATTTATTGTCCTCACACTACTGCAGGTATTACAATAAACGAAAATGCTGACCCAGACGTTATACATGATATGGTTTATGGATTGGAAAAGACATTCTCAACTACTGATATTAACTACAAACATTTTGAAGGAAATTCTCACTCACATTTAAAATCATCAACTATGGGTGCATCTCAATGTTTAATCTTAAATGACGGGAATTTAATTTTAGGCATTTGGCAACACATATATTTCTGTGAATTTGATGGTCCTAGAAATAGAACATTTTATGTTAAAATATTAGAAGGGTAAAATAATATTTCCAAAAGAAATAAAAAAAGTGCGCCATTTGAACGCACTTTTATTTTTTGAGATATTTACTTTATAACTATTTTATTTATTATCTCTACTCTTTCATTTCCTATAATATTAGCTAGTTTTAATGACATATTCCCATCCTTGTATACACCATTAGCTTCTACAATCTTTAAAACCTTCTCTTCAAACTTTTCATAAGTTATAAGGTCTTCTTGGTATGTATCAACTAGATCCTTTAAAACTGTTGCTAATTCTCTTGGATTTCTATAAACTGATCTCATGATATACTCCTTTGTTTATCAAATATACTCTATTATATTATTAACACTTCACTTATTCAAGATATTATTTGTATAAAATCTAATAAAGTAATAATCAATTAACAATCACATTTATACTTATTTGCTAGAAATCACATCATCACTTATTATATAATTAATTTATGAAAAGCTTAGGAGGAATAATTATGAGAATTGGAGTCATTTATATAGGAGATATATACAAAAAAATATTAAATAAAATAATTTTATAGGAGTAATCTTTATGAATACTAGGTTAAAACAACAAATAGAGTTTCTTGTTGAAGTTGATAAAATCAAAGGTATTATTAGACAAAATCTGTTAGCTGATGGTTCTAGAAGAGAAAATGATGCAGAGCACTCTTGGCACCTTTCATTAATGTCAACAATTTTATTAGAACATGCCCCTGAAAATATTGATATTTTAAAAGTAATAAAAATGGTTATTATCCATGATTTAGTTGAAATTGATGCCGGAGATACTTATGCTTATGATTCTAAAGGATATGAATCTAAAAAGGAAAGAGAATTATTAGCAGCAAACAGAATCTTCAACCTTCTTCCTAAGGATCAGGCTGATGAAATTTTTTCCCTATGGAATGAATTTGAGGATGAAATAACACTTGAAGCAACTTTTGCCGCTTGCATTGATAGGCTACAACCTTTTATCTTAAATTATTATTCTGGTGGAATCTCTTGGGTTAAGCATGAAGTAACTAAAACTCAAGTTATGAAGCGTATGAGTATTATAGAAAAAACTTCACCAAACCTTTGGGAAGTTTTCATGACAATTTTAAAGGATGCTATTGCTAAAGGTTATATTAAAGAATAAATTTAAAGAGCTGTCCATCACAGCTCTTTATTTCCTTATAAACTATTTCACACTTTTAAGTTCATATAGCTCAAATCTATATTTCTGATTTGTAGGATTAACCTTATTTTCAGGAACCATTTCTAAAAACATTCTATAAGGTCTTACATATAATCCACAATCCCCATATAAGGCTCTATAAAGAACCATCTTCTCCTCAGTTTCTGAGTGCATACAAATACCTTCTATTAAATATAAATCACCTTTAAAATGTCTATATATTTTACCAATATTATCTTCAATTTTTATCATTTTAAATTCCTCCTTTTTTAAATTTATTTTACCACACCTTTCTATATTTACATAAGAAAAAAGCCAATGACATTTTCATGTCATCAGCAAATTCCTACGTAACCCTTTGGGTCTTTATTATTTTATACACAAAATCAATTTATTATTCTTAATTTTTTTATTTTTTAATATTTTATTTCTTTAAAAATTTGCTTCAATTTTACTTATACTAAATTTTTACATATTTATAATGTTAAAAATTTATTTTTGTAATATTTATTAATATTTTTTCGTTTTTTTATATTATTTATAAGAATTAACATATAACGCCTTACTATTGACTTTTAGTACATTTCCTGTATACTATGCAATAGGATGTTTAATATAAAAAACATTAAGTTTAATATTTGTAAACTTTTATTAGTAATATTAATAAAAATTCTTAGTAATACTATTCGTATAGAGGGGGTTAAATTTATGAAACTTGAACAATTAGGACGTCATATTTTAGTTGAATATTATAACTGTAATAGTGAAATCCTAAAAAATCATGGTCTTATCGAAGAATATATGTGTGAAGCTGCTAGAAGGTCAAAGGCAACTATTGTTACTAGCTGTTTCCATCACTTTAATCCATGGGGAGTTAGTGGCGCTGTTATAATACAAGAATCTCACTTAACAATACATACATGGCCAGAGTACGGCTATGCTTCTGTAGATCTTTATACTTGTGGCGATTCTGTTAATCCATGGGTAGGATTTAACTATTTAGAAGACGTCCTTAAAGCCGAGAGAAGTGAATCTACTGAGATTGCTAGAGGTATGATTGAAAAAATTAAAGCTTTTTCTCCTAGCAACTTTGATTCTGTAACTCACAAGCCAATGGACTCAATTAACGTATAATTTAAGGAGTGATTTACAAGTGGAATTATGGTATACAGAAAAACAAACTGACAACGTTAAGTTTAGCATGAGAGTTAAAGAAACTCTTTTTTCAAAAAAAAGTGACTTTCAACAAATAGATATAGTAGATACTTATGATTTTGGTAAAGTTCTTGTTATAGATGGTTGGACTATGATTACCGAGAAAGATGAGTGGATATATCACGAAATGATTACTCATGTACCTTTAGCAGTAAATCCAAATATCAAAAATGTATTAGTAATTGGTGGTGGAGATGGTGGAACTGTTAGAGAGCTTACTCGTTTTAATAATATAGAACATATCGATATGGTAGAAATAGATGAGGAAGTTGTTTTAGCATCAATTGATAATTTACAGTTTACATCTTGCAAATTAAATGATCCAAGAGTGACTCTTTTATATCAAGATGGCTTAGAGTTTGTTAAGAACAAAAATGATATTTATGATTTAATAATTGTTGATTCAACTGATCCAATTGGTCCTGGAGAAGGATTATTTACTAAAGAATTTTATACAGATTGCTTTAATGCTCTTACTAAAGATGGAATATTAATTAATCAAGGAGAGAGTCCTTATTACAATAATAATAAAAGAGAAATGAAAAGAAGCCATGAAAAACTAAGAGAAATTTTCCCTATTTCAACTGTTTATCAATATTCAATCCCAACTTATCCATCTGGACATTGGTTCTTTGGATTTGCTTCTAAAACATTAAGCCCAACTAAAGATATTAATAATGAAGTTTATTTACAAAGAAATTTAGAAACTAAATATTATAATTTAGATCTTCATCAAGGTGCTTTTGCTTTACCTACCTATGTAAAGAATCTATTAAATATGTAACTCTAAATTCAATATTTTTTATATAAAATCAACCTAAAAAAGGGACTATATACTGTTATGTATATAAGTCCCTTTTCAAAAGTATTTTTTGATTATACCTTCTAGTGCATATTCAATTAATTATACAATGAAATCTTTTATTACTTCTTTTACCTCTTGTGAATTTGCATTATACCACTGGTTAAAGCTCATTTTCTTTTCTTCGCATTTTTCTGCAAGTGTATATAAAAATTTAGGTATTTCTTCAAAAAGAACATCTCCTATTTTTTCTCCTAATCTTGCTTTATCTACTCCAAAAGCCCCACCAAATGATACCTCATATACCATTCTTAACTCTTCATTAACACGTTTCTTCTTTCCTGCAAGACCTATGGCTCCAATCTCTTGTACTCCACATGAATTATGACACCCTGATATATAAACCCTAGGCATATAATCACTTGCATATCCTTTTTCCTTAAAGTAACTTATTAAATCATTGAGAGTATTTTGACTTTCTAAAATCCCCATTTGGCAAGTAGGAACACCAATACAACTTACACTTTGATAAATTTTAAATTCTCCTCCCTTACCATCTGTTATATCTAAAAGCTCCTGTGCTTCATCTCCATTAAGATTAAGGAAATATACCCCTTCAGTCATACTTAATCTAATTAATGGCACTTCATAATTTTCTAACTTATTTAGAATTTTTTCAAATACCTCTAAATCTAAAATCCCACCTATAGGTTGGAAATATACTCCATACAGTCCTTCTTGTTTTTGTTTTACTATTCTTTTAGAATTAAACTCCCTTTCCTTACCATCCTTTAAATAATTAATAACAGGTAACTCTAATTCTAATCCACCCTTATTTTTTGCCTCTTTATATTTATTTCTAAACTTTTCTCTGAATACATCTTCTCCTAAAGTATCTATCATATATCTTACTCTTGCTTTGAAATGATTTTCATAGTTACCATTTTCTTTATAGAACTCAATCATTCCTTCAAGTGCATATAATAAATCCTTAGCCTCTATTAACTCTCCATATTTAATTGCAACCTTTGGATCTCTTCCTAAGCCTCCACCAAAATAAATATCAAAGTACTTCTTTCCATCCTTTTCAACAGCCATAAAACCTAAATCTTGAATTGTACAATGTCCATCATCCTCTTTAGATGAAGACATAGAAACTTTAAGCTTTCTTGGAAGTTTATATGTTGTAATTCTCTCAACAAAATAATTATTTGCTGCTAATGCATATGGTGTTACATCAAATTCTTCATCAGAATCTACCCCAGACAATGGAGACATCGCTACATTTCTTGGAAAATTACCTCCTGCACCTCTAGAGAATAGATTATTAATTATACCTTCCTCCATTATTTCACATACTTGATCTAAGTTCACTCCATGAAACTGTATTGCTTGACGTGTTGTTAAATGAACATCCTTAAGATTACATTTTTTTGCAATATCATATATAAATTTAAACTCCTTTAAACTAATTACACCTGATGGAGTTCTTAATCTAATCATAAAATTCTCTTGGTCTCTATGAGCATATACTCCATATCCACCAGAAAACTTTTTAAAATCCATTTTACCTAACTCTTTATTTAGAAACTTTTCACCCATTTCCTTAAAGTTAGGAATTTCATCTATAAGTTTCTTCTTAAAATCATTCATTATATTTCCTCCTTGTTACATTATAATTTAATTTATTAATAGTTTTCCCTCAAGTATTTAATAATATGAAATAACCTGTTAATTTATATAAGTAAGTTATTATTTTACCCTATATAATTATAATAAACTTACCTAACTTTATATAGCAATACAATATTAATAATTTAATAAAATATTAATATAAAAAAATAGGAGGTAGCATAACTTTCCTCCTATTTTTAAACATTAATCTACCGATTTTAGAGATTCAACCATTGGAACATTTCTAAGCTTATAATACATAGCAAAGTTTACAACGGCTGCAAATACTATTGTTAAAACTATTGCATATAAATATGATGAAACATCTAAAACTCTTCCAAACATGAAATTATCCATTTCAGCTGTAATAATAATAAATCTATGCAATGCTGTTCCTAATCCTAACCCAACTAGTGAGCCTATAAATGTCAATATAAAGTTTTCTCTAAACACATAGGAACTTACTTCATTATCATAAAAACCCAGTACTTTTATTGTTGCAATCTCTCTCAATCTTTCACTAATATTAACATTAGTTAAATTGTATAAAACTACAAAAGCCAAGGCTCCAGCTGATATTATCATCACTATAACAACAATATTTAAACTTGAAACCGTATCACTAAAGCTATCTTTTACTCCAGAGTTAAATCCTACAGATGCAACTTTGCTATCTTGTGATAATTTATTGCTTAAGTTAGTTTCAAAATCCTTATCTATTTTTTCATTTGTAGTTAATATATTATTAAACCTTGGCGTTGCTCCATGAATTTTTTCATAAAGGTTAGCTGTCATATACATATAATGTGAAACATAATTTTCTGTAACCCCTATAACTTTAACATTATATGAATATCCATTTTCATCCTTAACTGAAATACTATCACCTTTTCGAACATTGAAAGTAGTTGCTAGCTTCTCTGTTATTACAACACCTTCATCTGTTAATTCTATAGCATTACCATTTCCTCTTTCACGAAGCACTATGAATTCTTCCATATTTTCAACTTCTTTAGGTACCATTAGAATAACATCTTTTTCCGTTGTATCATCATATACCTTTTGATACTTAGATTCTAAATTCATATAATTCAATACACCATTATTCTTAGTTAAATATGAGTCAATTCTTTCTAAATCTTCAATTGAAGCATCATCCTCTATACCTATCTCTAAGTTATACTTAAAAATTTCACCAAATTGCTTATCAATAATTATTTCAATTGAATCTTTTATTCCAAACCCTGCTAATAATAATGCTGTGCACCCTGATATTCCAATTACCGTCATTAAAAATCTTTTCTTATATCTAAATATATTTCTCGCTGTAACTTTACCTATAAAATTAAGTCTATTCCATACAAAGGATATTCTTTCTAATAATATTCTTTTCCCCTCTGGTGGTGCCTTTGGCCTCATTAAAGATGATGGAACCTCCTTCAAGTCTTTATAACATGCAAAATATGCTGCTAATGTTGTTATGCCAACTACTGAGATTGTTGCTAAAGAAGAATAATATAAATTAAATTCCTTTATCAATTCTGGAATATTAAACATCATTCCATAAGCCTCAAATATGACAGTAGGAAAAATATTCATTCCAACTATTATTCCAATAACACTACCACATATGCTTGCCACTGCCGCATAGATTAGATATTTAGAAGCTATTTTCCATGTAGAATATCCTAGAGCTTTCATTGTACCCATATTAACTCTTTGTTCATCTACCATTCTAGTCATAGTTGTTAAACAAACAAGAGCTGCTACTAAAAAGAAGAATAACGGGAATACTTGTGCTATTGCATCAACACTATCTGTAGATGATTTATAACTCATATAACTGTAGTTTTTTTCTCTATCTAAAACATACCATTCTGGCTCACTAATAGCAGCAACTTTTTCTTTTGCCTCAGCTAACTTCCTTTCGCCATCTGCAATTTTTAATTCTGCCTCTTTTCTCCCTTTTTCATACTCTTCTTCCCCTTGGGCTAATTTAATTTTACCATCTTCTAAAGCTCTCTTTCCTTTGTCAAATTCTCCCTTTGCTATTCTTTTACCATTTTCTAAATTAATCTTTTGCTTATGTAATTCTTCTTTTCCGTAATCAACCTTACGCTTTGCTTCATTCAACCTATCTTGTGCTTCTTTTAATAACTTATTATATGCTTTTAACCCTTCACTAATAGTATTAATTTTAAAATTCTTTTCTGTAATTTGAGCTGATAGGTTAATTTTTTCTCTTTCTAGAGCTAATCTTTCTTCATTTGTAATATTAGGGTCTTTCAATTTTTCTTCAACTGTTTTTAACCTATTGTCTAACTCTAACTTTTCCTTGGTAAGAGTAGCTATTTCACTATTAGCTTTATCAATCTGAGGCTTTAATGTCTTTTTAGCTTCCTCAAAAACAGCAACAGCATTATCATACTGAGCTTCACCCTTTATTAACTCATTCTCGGCATCCTTTATTTTCTTATTTGCCTCTTCCATATCTTTATTAAATTTTATTTCATTATTCTTAAGGTCTTGCTCCCCTTTATTTAATGACTTTTTAGAACTTTCTATTTTTTGCCTAGCCTC